>NZ_CBIFYV010000119.1:0-4851 GCF_966187215.1 Thermophilibacter sp. | reverse complement strand
AAAAACTCTTCGTTGCCCCTCGTCTTCTGGTTCCCGCCGTGAGTCTTTCTGTGTGCAGCGCGCGGGCGCGCCTCGCGTGCGTCCCGCGGCGTTCTTCTCGGTTACGTACGCTTCGTCCGATTGCGTACACCCCAGTCGGATACGTACACTATTGAGAGGCTGAAAATTGGTCCTTTGACGAGAAGTGCCTGGTCAGAGCGGTGGCCTTCTCGCCATCAGATACGTAATGGTGTACGCAACCGGTTGGAGTGCGCGCAACGGAGGCAACAGGGGAGCTCCATGAACTACGCGAACATCAAGTACTGCGACATTGCCAACGGCGTGGGGGTGCGCACCACGCTCTTCGTCTCGGGGTGCCGCCTGCACTGCCCCAACTGCTTCAACGAGGAGGCATGGGACTTCGACGCCGGGGAGCCCTTCACCGACGAGGTCGCCGAGAGGGTCATGGACTCGATGGACGTACCCTACGTCGACGGCCTCACGATCCTCGGCGGCGAGCCGATGGAGCCCGAGAACCAGCAGGGGCTCGTGGGGTTCCTCGAGGCCGTGCGCGAGCGCTTTGGGAGCGAGAAGTCCATCTGGCTCTTCTCGGGCCACACCTGGGACCAGCTCAGGCCCGGCGGCGCCTGGAACCTCGGCGACGTCACCGACCGTATCCTCGACACGCTCGACGTGCTGGTGGACGGACCGTTCGTCCAGGCCGAGCACGACATCACGCTGCGGTTCCGCGGCTCGTCCAACCAGCGGCTCATCGACGTGCCGGCCACGCTCACGACGCCCGGCGACGAGGTGATCTGGTGGCGCGACGACCCGGTCTTCTCCACGCACACGATGGACTGACGGTGCGCGGCCGCGCCCGGTCGTGACGGATTCGACGCGTCCGGCCGTTCGGGCGCCGCGCGCCAACCGCTCGGCGCCCGAATGGCGCCGCACACGAAGTCCCCTCGGCCCCGCGCGGCACGGACACCGCCTCCGAGCTGGTCGGGCAGCGAGCGGGAAGTCAGCCGCAAGGCAGCGTCGCGACCGTGCTGCTAGGCTCCTCCCCATCCGACGGAAGGAGTCTGCATGAACATCCGCATCATGGGCGGCACGGGCGAGGTCACCCTCGACCGCCTCCCCTACTCCCACATGGACGAGGCTGACGAGCACCTCTTCTACGACACGATGGAGGAGCTGCTCACCTACGCGAACCAGGTGCTGCACCTGGTGGACGCGCCGCGCGTGGCGCTGCACGGCGACGACGACCGGGCCCTGGGCCACGGCAGCGTGGTGAGCGACGCGCTGTGGCAGCGTCCCTGGATCGTGGACGACTTCGTGCGCGAGAACCCCCTCGGCGTGAGCCGCGCCCACCTGGAGGTCGCGCGCCCGTGGCGCAACGCCGTGCGCGACCTCTTCACCTGCATCGGTGCGGACGCCGACGCGGCGGTCTACATGAACGCCGAGAGGGCCTTCGCCGTGGGCGCCCTGCGCGGCCCCGCCGACCAGCACGTCCACGCCATCCCCTCGCTCGTGCTGCTCACGCTGCTGCCCTTCAAGGGGGGCATCGTCACGGACAGCAAGACGCTCCATCTGGCCGACGAGCTGCGCCCCGGGATGGGGGCGCTCATCGAGCGGGACGCCCGGAGGGCCCTTCGGCGCGGGGTCGTCACGACGAGCGCGGAGCTCATCGCCTACGCCCAGACCCATCGGGGCGTGGACCAGATCTCCCCGCGCTTCCAGCGCATTATCGACGAGCACCTGTCCGCGCTGCGCGACGCGTGACGCGACGGGCGATGGATACGCCCGGCTCCCCCGCGCCCTTGCGCGCGCGAGGGGAGTGGGGCATCCTGTGCCCGAAGCGCACGCGGCCCGCGCGGCCAGACCGAGGGAGGTGCCTCATGAGCGACGGCAGTAGTAGACGCACCGCACACAACGCAACGCCCATGGGAGCGGCCCCCGTCGGTCGGGACGGCGGGCGCCGGCGCGCCTAGGCATCCCTGCCGCAACGACGCACTCCCAGGGCCGTCCGCCACGCGGGCGGCCCTTCGCACGTCCCGGGAATGCGAGGTGGCACGATGCTGCTGACCACCCTTCTCGCGCGCGCCCTGAGGCGCGTGCCCACGAGCGCGGACACGTCCCCGCGCGCCGCGACGGCCGGGCGCGGCTGGCTCCTCCACGTGGCCGCGCTCACGCCCGACGCCCTTCTCGCCGAGCTCGGGGCGCACGAGCACGGCCTCGACGAGACCGAGGTCGACGCCATGCGCGCCTTCTGGGGCGACAACGCCCTGTCCCGTGACGAGCGCCCGGCGCTGCCGCGACGCCTGCTCGCGGCCTTCGCGGACCCGTTCACCTACATCCTGGTGGCGATCGCCGTCATCTCCGTGCTCACCGACTGGGTCTTTGCCCAGGCGTCCGCGCGCGACCTCACCACGCCCGCGATCATCGCCGTCATGGTGCTTGCCTCGGGCGCGCTGCGCTTCGTCCAGACGGAGCGCAGCGACAGCGCCGCCGAGGCGCTGCGCGAGATGATCGAGACCACCTGCTGCGCGGAGCGCGCGGGCGTCGGCCGCCTCGAGCTGCCGCTCGACGAGCTCGTGGTCGGCGACGTCGTGCACCTCTCGTCCGGCGACGTCGTTCCGGCCGACCTGCGGCTCGTGCGGGCGCGCGACCTCTTCGTGAGCCAGTCCTCCCTCACCGGCGAGTCGGAGGCGGTCGAGAAGCGCGCGGCCGCCGAGCCCGACGCGTCCGCCGACGTCGCCGCGACCGACCTCGCCAACCTGGCGTTTCTCGGCAGCACCGTGATCTCGGGGTCGGGGACCGGCATCGTGGTGGCCACGGGCGGGCGGACGCTGCTCGGCGCGGCGGCGGGCGCGCTCGGCGGCGACGCGCGGGGCGACACCGCCTCCGACGCCGGCATCGCCGAGACGAGCCGTCTGCTCGTGGCGCTCATGCTCGTCATGGTCCCGACGGTGCTCGTGGTCTCGGGCCTGACCAAGGGCGACTGGCTCGACGCCCTGCTCTTCTCGCTGTCCGTGGCGGTGGGGCTCACGCCCGAGATGCTGCCGATGCTCGTGACCTGCTGTTTGGGCAAGGGCTCGGTCGACCTCTCGCGGGAGAAGGTCATCACCCGGCGGCTCGGCGCCATCTCCGACCTGGGCTCCGTCGACGTTCTGTGCTGCGACAAGACCGGCACGCTCACCGAGGACCGCGTGGTGCTCGAGCGCCATCTGGACGTGCTCGGCAACGAGGACGCGCGCGTGCTGCACGCGGCGTTTCTCAACAGCTTCTTTGGGACCGGCGTCAAGAACCTCATAGACTCCGCGATCATCCGGCGCGCGTCCGAGGCGGGTGGGGACGCGGACGAGCTCGCGGCGCGCTGGTCGCTTGTCGACGAGCTGCCGTTCGACTTCGAGCGGCGCCGTCTCAGCGTGGTCGTGGGCGACACGCGGGGGCGCACCCTCATGGTCTGCAAGGGCGCGCTCGAGGAGATGCTCGCGGTCTGCTCGAGCGCGGAGCTGGAGGGACGCGTGGTGCCGCTCACGACCGAGCTCGCCGGCGAGGTGAACCGCCGCGCCGAGCAGCTCTCCGGCCAGGGCATGCGCGTGCTCGCCGTGGCGTGCAAGCGCGACCCCGCGGGCGCCGACCGCCTCACCACCGACGACGAGCGCGACCTCACGCTCATCGGCTACCTGGCGTTTCTCGACCCGCCCAAGGAGTCGGCCGGGGCCGCCGTGGCCGCGCTCGCCGCGCACGGCGTGGGCGTCAAGGTCCTCACCGGCGACGCCGCCCCCGTGGCCGCCCACGTGTGCGCCGCGCTGGGCATCCCGGCGGACGGGGCGCTCACGGGCGCGGACGTGGAGGCGCTGGGTGACGACGAGCTCTCGGATGCCGTCGAGCGGACCGCGCTGTTCGCCAAGCTCTCCCCGGCCCAGAAGGCGCGCGTGGTGGGCGCCCTGCGCGGGCGCGGGCACGCCGTGGGCTTCATGGGCGACGGCGTGAACGACGCGGCCGCGATGCGCGCCTCGGACTGCGGCATCTCCGTGGACTCGGCGGTCGACGTGGCGCGCGAGGCGGCCGACGTGATCCTGCTGCGGAAGGACCTCATGGTGCTGGAGCGCGGCATCGTGTGCGGGCGCCGCACGCTCGCCAACATGGTCAAGTACGTCAAGATGACCGTGAGCTCCAACTTCGGCAACATCCTCTCGGTGCTCGTCGCGGCGACGCTGCTGCCCTTCCTGCCGATGAGCGCCGTCCAGCTGCTGCTGCTCAACCTCGTCTACGACCTGACCTGCACGGCGCTGCCCTGGGACGCCGTGGACGACGAGCTGGTGCGGCGCCCGCGGCGTTGGGACGGCGCGTCCATCCGGAGCTTCATGCTCTGGATGGGGCCGGTGAGCACGGTCTTTGACCTCGTGACGTTTGCGGCGCTGTTCTTCTGGGTGTGCCCGGCGGTGGCCGGGGGCGCCTGGGGAGCGCTCGACGCGACGGGACGGGCGCTCTTCACGGCGACGTTCCAGGCAGGCTGGTTCGTCGAGAGCATGTGGACGCAGACGCTCGCGGTGCACCTCATCCGCACGGCGCGCGTGCCGCTGCTGCGGAGCCGCGCGTCCGCGCCCGTGACGGCGCTCGGTGTCGCGGGCATCACGCTCGCCACGGCGCTGCCGTTCACGCCCGTCGGCGCGGCGCTCGACCTCGCGCCGCTGCCCGCGCGCTTCTTCGTGCTTCTCGCCGGGGTTGTGGCGGGTTACGTCGCGGCGGTCTCGCTGGCCAAGCGCGCCTACGTCCGGCGCCACGGGAGCTTCCTCTAGCGAGAGGGGCGCGCGGGTAGCCGACGTAGGGCACGAGCTGCGAGACCACGCGGTAGAGGAAGTC
>NZ_CBIFYV010000118.1:0-2910 GCF_966187215.1 Thermophilibacter sp. | reverse complement strand
CGAGCGCCGGGTCCTTGCCCGCCCGGCCGGGCGCTCGTGGGGATTTGGCGCGGAGGGCCGGAGCGCGGCGGCGCGTGGTAAACTGCTCGCGCCAATGGAATAGCAAGGAGTTCAGATGCCCAAGCCCGTAGTCGCCGTGGTCGGCCGGCCCAACGTCGGCAAGTCCACGCTCGTGAACCGCATTGCGGTGAGCCGCGACGCCATCGTCCACGAGTCACGCGGCGTGACGCGCGACCGCTCGTACCATGACGCCGACTGGAACGGTCGCGACTTCACCCTCATCGACACCGGCGGCATCGAGTCCGTCAAGTCGAAGGACGTCTTCGCGCCCCGCATCCGCGAGCAGGCGCTCATGGCCTGCGAGGAGGCCGACGTCATCGTCTTCGTGGTCGATGGCACCACCGGCGTGACCGACGAGGACGAGGAGGTCGCGCGCATCGTGCGGCGCACCGACAAGCCCGTGTTCCTCGTCGTCAACAAGAAGGACGACCCGTCCCGCGAGCAGGATGGCCTGTGGGACTTCTACGCCCTCGGCGTCGGCGAGCCGCGCCCCATCTCGGCCGGTCACGGCCACGGCACGGGCGACCTGCTCGACGACATCGTCGCGGCGTTCCCCGAGCCCGTCGAGGAGGAGGCCGACGACGACGTCCTCTCGCTCGCTATCGTCGGGCGTCCCAACGTGGGCAAGTCCAGCCTCGCCAACCGCCTCGCCAACAAGAAGCGTTCGATCGTCTCGGACGTGGCGGGCACCACCCGCGACGCCATCGACACGATGATCGAGTGGAAGGGCCAGCCCATCCGCCTCGTGGACACCGCGGGCATGCGCAAGAAGAGCCAGGTCCACGAGGACGTGGAGTACTACAGTCTCGTCCGCGGCCTGCAGGCCATCGACCGCGCCGACGTCTGCCTGCTCGTGGTCGATGCCTCGATCGGCGTTACCGAGCAGGACCAGAAGGTCGCCGGCATGGCCGTGGACCGCGGCTGCGCGCTCGTGCTCGTGCTCAACAAGTGGGACCTCGTGACCACCGAGCAGCAGCGCGACGAGATCGTGGCCTCCATCGACAAGCGTCTCGCGTTCGCGCCGTGGATCCCCTCGGTCAACGTGTCGGCGCTCACCGGCCGCGCCGTCGACAAGGTCCTCGGCATGGCCGCGCGGGCTGCCGGGGCGCGCGCCTCGCAGCTGCGCACCGTCGAGCTCAACGACCTCATCGCCCAGATCCGCGAGGGCGGCCACACGCGCAGCGAGAAGGGCAGGCGCCTCAAGCTGCGCTACGCCACGCAGACCGGCTCCAAGCCGCCCCAGATATCGTTCTGGGTCAACGCGCCCGACCTCGTGGACGACAACTTCGAGCGCTTCATCGAGAACCGCCTGCGGGCGCGCTTCGACCTCACGGGCACGCCCGTGCGCCTGAGGTTCCGCAGGTCCAACGACGAGGGGAGCGCGCGATGATCGACTCGCTCACGCTCTGGACGGCCGTCTTCACGCTCGGCGCCTACCTGGTGTGCGGCGTGCCCTACGGCCTGCTCATCGCCATCGCGATGGGCCACGTCGACGTCCGCACCGTCGGCTCGGGCAACATCGGCACCACCAACGTGGCGCGCGAGGTCGGCGGCAAGGCGGCCGCGCTCACGCTTCTGTGCGACGTGGGCAAGGGCGTCATCTGGATGAACGTCGCGCGTTACGCCATCGCCGCGCTCGCCCTGGGCGGCGACGTCTCCTCGCTCGACCACACCACGCTCTTCGGGACCGCCCTCTCGGTGGTCTTCCTCGGCTGCATCCTCGGCCACATCTTCTCGCCCTACCTGCGCTTCCACGGCGGCAAGGGCATCGCGGTGGGCTTTGGCGCGGCGCTCGGCCTCTACTGGCCGGTGGCGCTCGGGCTTCTCGCCGTCTTCATCGTCTTCGTGGTGCCGAGCCGCTACGTGTCGCTCGGCTCGGTGGCGGCCGCGGTCTCGCTGCCCGTGTGGTGCGCTGTGTTCGGCTTCCCGGCCGTCTCGATAGCCCCGGTCGCCCTGGCCGCGGTCATCGTGGTCTGGTCGCACCGCGCCAACGTCGCCCGGCTCGCGCGCGGCGAGGAGCGGCGCTTCTCGCTGCACCACGCCGACCCCGAGGACGCAAAGACTGACACGACCGACACGGACGGCGCCGCGACCGGCGACGCCGACAGCAAGGAGTGAGTGACATGACGCTCGAGGACATCAGGATCGCCCCGTCGGTGCTCTCCGCCGACTTCTCCAAGCTCGGCGCCGAGCTCGCCGACGTGCGCGACGCCGACCTCATCCACTACGACGTGATGGACGGGCACTTCGTGCCCAACCTGAGCTTCGGCCTGGACATCCTGCGCACGGTCAAGGCCCACACGGACCTGCCCGTGGACGTGCACCTCATGATCTCCAACCCCGACGAGATGGTCGAGAGGTACCTCGACGCCGGGGCCGACTACGTGAGCTTCCACTACGAGGCCACCGCGCACGCCCACCGGCTCGTCTCGCTGATCCACGAGCGCGGCGCCAAGGCCTCGATCGCGCTCAACCCCGCCACGCCCGTTCTCGCGCTCGAGCCGATCATCGACGACCTCGACATGGTGCTCGTCATGACCGTGAACCCCGGGTTCGGCGGCCAGAGCTACATCGAGTCCTCCGCGCGCAAGCTGTGCCGCCTGCGCCGCCTGTGCGACGAGCACGGCGTGAGCCCGCTAATCGAGGTAGACGGCGGCATCTCGGCCAAGACGGCCGGCAAGGTCACGGGCGCCGGCGCCAACGTGCTGGTGGCCGGCAGTGCGGTCTTCGGGGCCCCCGACCGCGCCGCCGCCATCGCCGACATCCGCCGCGCCGGCGCGCTCGGCGTCTCGAAGAGCGCCTAGGCCCATGGGCGAGCGAACCGCATACACCTACCTCGACTACGCCGCC
>NZ_CBIFYV010000117.1:0-14806 GCF_966187215.1 Thermophilibacter sp. | reverse complement strand
GCGAGCGTAGGCAACTCACAGCATGCGGGAGGCCTCCCTATTTGTCACCCTCGGGGCGTAAACAACGTCTTGGCACTGAACAGCTAGACGCTCTCCACGCGGAAGAGGCCGCCGCGGCGCTCGATCGCGTCGTCCTCGATTTCGAGCACCTGGGAGCCGCACGCGTTGACGATCGTGGTGCCGCACGGGTGCTCGCGCACGCGCTCGATGCGCCCGTAGCTCAGGTGCACGTGCCCGTGGACCAGATAGCGCGGCTGCGTCCGCTCGAGGAGCGTGTTGAACGCCTCGAAGCCCCGGTGCGGCAGGTCGTCGAGGTCGCCGTAGCCGCGCGCCGGCGCATGCGTCACGATGAGGTCCACGCCGCCGGTGGCCTGGGCGAGAAGCGCCATCCTCGCGCCGCGCCGGCGCATCTCGGCCTCGGTGAAGCCGTGCACCTCGTCGTTGTAGCTGATCGACCCGCCGAGGCCCATGATGCGCAGACCGCGGAAGTCGCGCAGGTGGCCGTCTATGCAGACGCAGCCCTCGGGCGGGTGGCGGTCGTAGGCGGCGTCGTGGTTGCCCTGCACGTAGACGAGCGGCACGTTGGCCAGCGTCACGATGTGCTCGAGGTAGCGCGCCGGCAGGTCGCCGCAGGACACGATCAGGTCGACGCCGGCCACGCGCTCGCGGTCCCAATGGTCGTAGAGCCACGGCTCCTCGACGTCGGCGATACACAGGATTCGCATCGGCTCCCCCTAGCGGCTCGTGTCCTTGAGCAGCAGCGTGGAGGGATCCACCGGGATCACGCCGGCGACCTCCACCTCCACCAGCCCGTCGCGGCTGAGCTCGCGCTGCTCGGGCAGCCGCCCGATGACGTTCTCGTTGAGCCAGCGCATCCGCACGATCTGCTCGCCGGTGAGCCGCCCCGCCTCGGGCCCCTGGACGCGGTCGCCGCCCTGCGCCACCAGCTCGCCGGTGAACGGGTGCGTGCGCCCGGAGAGCACCGACTGGCGCAGCACGTCCACCAGGCGCCGCTGGCCGCGCGGCAGCTCGTGGGACATCCGCACGTCGAGCACGCCGGCCGACATGCCCCACCAGTAGTTGAGCGAGCGCCCCCGGATCTTCTCGCCCACCCGCTTCCAGGTGTCGTTGCGGATGGAGCGCACGAGCAGCTCGTAGTAGCGGCCCCACTCCCAGACGGGCTCGGCGAGGCGCGTCTCCGAGCCGTCGTCTCCCACGCGGTACAGGCCCCACGACTCGCGCGGCGCGAGCGGGTTGGCGTAGTCGCGCGCCGAGATGACGTGCACGCCCTCCTCGCGCAGCTCGCGGCGCCAGTCGTAGTCCTTGGCCGAGAGCCACTTGAGGTGGACCTCGGCGTAGGGGTCCACCATCTGGGCCCCGATGGCGAAGGCGTTGATCTCGGCCACGGTCGAGAAGACCGGCGACTCGGCGACGTATCCCACGCGGTGGTGCTTGGCCAGGCTCGCGGCCAGCGCGCCGAGAAGGAACTTGGCCTCGTACATGCGCCCGTAGAAGCCGCGCACCACGCTGTGCGAGAGGCTGACCGAGCAGTTGAGGTAGGCCGGCTGGGGGTGCTCGGCCGCCGCGCGCTGCACCTGGCGCATCTGGGTGGGGGAGCACGTGATCACGAGGTCGGCCCCGAAGTCCAGGGCCTCGTCGACGGCCTGGTCGAAGGCCGCGTCGGAGCTGCGGTCGGTGTAGGCGCGGGTGACCACCGTGTCGCCCAGGCGCTCCTCCAGGCCGAGTCGGCCGCGTTCGTGCAGGGCGATCCAGCCCGACGAGAGCGGGTTCAGGTCGTAGATGAAGGCCACCCGGAAGGGCTTGGCCAGCACCGGCACGGCGCTCTTGGCGAGGCTCTTGAGCTTGGGCAGCGGCGCCGTGTGCCCCAGGCTCGGGTCCTCCAGGTAGGCGCGCTCGCCGCTGCCCTGCGCGACCACGAACTCGCCCCAGATGCGCCCGACCTCGTCGTCGATCTGCGACGGG
This sequence comes from Thermophilibacter sp., assembly GCF_966187215.1. Classification (NCBI taxonomy): domain Bacteria; kingdom Bacillati; phylum Actinomycetota; class Coriobacteriia; order Coriobacteriales; family Atopobiaceae; genus Thermophilibacter; species Thermophilibacter sp. Next base: position 12,823 of record NZ_CBIFYV010000117.1, on the reverse strand, counting down.
GACAGCGCGCGCACGTGGCGCCAGCCGAAGATGGTGACGTAGGTGGCGAACGCGTCGCCCACCTGGAGGTCGAGTGCGTCGCCCCCGCGCCGGCGGAACGACGCCGAGAACGCGTCGAAGACCGAGCGCAGATCGCGCACCTCGTCGTCGGGCCACGGCGTCTCGAGGTCGCGGTCGAGAAGGGCCGCGAGCCGCGCGTAGAAGCCGGCGGAGGACGAGACGATGCCGTAGATCGGGCACACGCGCCAGAAGCGCTCGAACTCGTGGTAGGCGCGCAGGTCGTCCTCGTCGGAGGGCATCGGGACCACGCGTGTGACGCTGGCGAGTATCGTGGGCGTGCCCAGGTAGCGCGAGACGGACACGCGCTTGTTGCCCTCCTGCACGTAGAGCCGCTGCAGGTACTCGTAGACGATGATCGGGTCGCGCAGGCCCTCGGCGCGTTGGGAGTCAATGAGGTCGCTCCACTTGGCGGCGAACTCCGAGCCGGGCTCGGCAATCGGGAGAAACCCGCTGGAGAACATGTTCTGGCGCCCGCGCGTCTTGGTGCCGGCGATCAGCGACAGGTCGACCTCGATGAGGCCCACGGGCACCTCGCCCTGGTAGCCCCGGTTCTTGAGGATGTCGTCGAGTGCGGGCGGGTAGGGGTAGCGGCCGTCCGAGACGTCACGGTCGACCTGCTTGAGGCCGAGCTTGCGGGCCTTTGCGTAGTCCTCGAGCATGGAGCTCCCTTCCGTGAGGCGAACGTTCCCCCCTAGGGAACATGGTAGCGAATCGGTCGTCCGCCACGCCCGGGGCGACCCCGTGCGAGAGGCGGCGAGAGGGATGCGCGTTTCGGCCCCGTTTCCGGCTCGCGTCCGCCGCGTGACGCCTCGGAAACGGTCGCGTTCCGAGCGCGTAGCAAGTTCGTCTCGCTTTGCGCGGCGCCCCCGCCGCCGCGGCTAGACTCGCTCTAAACCGACTGAGGGGAGACCCATGACCCAGCACACCGGCCTCTACCGCGAGGCCTACGAGCACGACGCCTGCGGCATCGGGGCGATCGCGCACCTGAGGGGCCAGCGCAGCCACCAGACGCTCGACGACGCGCTCTCGGTCCTCGTGAACCTGGAGCACCGCGGCGGCAAGGGCCTCGAGCGCAACACCGGAGACGGCGCGGGCGTCCTCTTCCAGGTGCCGCACCGCTTCTTCCGCAAGGAGGCCCAGAAGGAGGGCCACCTGCTGCCCGACGAGGGCGACTACGGCGTCGCCATGCTGTTCCTGCCGCACGACGACCCCGAGGGCGTGGCCGCGGCGCGGCGCGTCTTCGAGGAGGGGTGCGCGGCGTGCGGCGTGCCGCTCATGTTCTGGCGCGCGGTGCCCGTTGACCCGCACGACCTGGGCTCCACGGCCCGCGCCTGCATGCCGACCATCTACCAGGCGTTCCTGCGCCGCCCCGAGGACGTGCCGGCCGGCATGGACTTCGAGCGCAAGCTCTACGTGTGCCGCCGCACCATCGAGCGCGCCGCCGACGCCAACCCGGCGCTGGCGGGCAAGATCTTCTACGTCTGCAGCATGTCCAGCCGCACGATCGTCTACAAGGGCATGCTCGTGGCCACGCAGATGCGCCGCTTCTACCTGGACCTCGGCGACGCCGCGGTTGAGACGGCGCTCGCCCTGGTGCACTCGCGCTACTCCACCAACACCACGCCCAGCTGGGAGCGCGCGCACCCCAACCGCTACATCATCCACAACGGCGAGATCAACACCCTGCGCGGCAACGTGAGCTGGATCCGCGCCCGCGAGCCGCGCCTCTACTCGCCGGTCCTGGGCCCCGACCTCACGCAGGTCATGCCGATCATCAACCGCGAGGGCTCCGACTCGGCGATCCTCGACAACGTGCTCGAGTTCCTCTACATGAACGGCCGGCCCCTCGACCGCGCCGTGACCCTCATGATGCCCGAGCCCTGGGACCACAACCCGCAGCTCAGCGAGAAGCGCCGCGCCTACGACGCCTACCAGTCGATGCTCATGGAGCCCTGGGACGGCCCGGCCGCGATCGTGTTCACCGACGGTCGCCGCGTGGGCGCCGCGCTCGACCGCAACGGCCTGCGCCCCGCGCGCTACTACGTGACGCGCGACGACCGCATCATCCTCTCGTCGGAGGTGGGGACCCTCGACGTGGAGCCCGACAACGTCCTGCGCACGGGCTGCCTCGGCCCCGGCGAGATGCTCGAGGTCGACCCCGACCGGGGCCGCGTGGTCTGGAACGACGAGATCCGCGACCGTCTTGCCGGCGAGAAGCCCTACCGCGACTGGCTCGGCGAGGAGACCCTCGACGTGGCCGACCTCGCCGACCCCGGCGCGCCCGCGCGCGGCGACGTGCCCGACGCGGGCCTCGGCCTCGTGACGCGCATGGCCGAGCACGGCTACCACTTCGACGACGTCGACGAGGTCGTGCGCCCGATGGCCGAGAAGGGCTCGGTGCCTTTGGCCTCGATGGGCGTGGACGCGCCGCTGGCGTGCCTGTCCACCAAGACGCGCTCGTTCTTCGACTACTTCAACCAGCTCTTCGCCCAGGTCACCAACCCGCCGATCGACGCGCTGCGCGAGAGCATGGTCACCAGCTCGGTGCTCTACCTCGGCAACCACGGCAACCTCCTCGAGGACTGCCGCGACTCCTGCCGGCTCGTGCGCCTGCCGGGCCCGATGCTCACCGAGGCCGACTTCCGCCGCATCCTGGCCATCGACCGCGTGGGCTTCCGCTCGGCGCTCGTGCGCGCGGTGTACAGGCGCGACGCCGGCGCGGGCGGGCTCGAGCGCGCCCTCGACGAGCTGGCCCGCGCGGCCGAGGAGGCGGTGGCCGACGGCGCCAACATCGTCGTCATCTCCGACCGCGCGGGCGCCGGCGAGGTCAGCGTGCCCTCGCTGCTCGCCCTGGGCTGCGTGCACAACCACCTGATCCGCTGCGGCCTGCGCACGAGCGCCGACCTCGTGGTGGAGACCGGCGACGCCCTCTCGGCGCACGACTTCGCGTGCCTGGTGGGCTACTCGGCGAGCGGCATCTACCCGTACCTGGCCCACGAGTGCGTGGCGGACCTCTGCGCCCGCGGCGAGCTCGACCTGCCGGCGGACGAGGCGATCGCCAACTACGACCGCGCGGTGACGGCGGGCATCGTCTCCATCATGTCCAAGATGGGCATCTCCACGATGCAGGGCTACCACTCCGCGCAGATCTTCGAGATCCTGGGCCTGTCCGACGAGCTGGTCGAGAAGTACTTCACGTTCACGGCCACGCGCATCGGCGGCCTCTCGATCGACGACGTCCAGCGCGAGTGCGACGCGCGCCACGACGCGGCGCTCGCGCTCGCCAAGAGCCCGGCGCCCGATCAGCTGCCCACGCTCGGCCTCACCAAGTGGCGCCCGCAGGGCGGCGAGGAGCACCTGATCGACCCTCAGACCATCTACCTGCTGCAGCGCGCCTGCCGCGAGGGCGACTACGACCTCTTCAAGCAGTTCTCGGCCCACGTGCACCGCGCCGGTCGCGCCGTCACCCTGCGCGACCTCATGGACTTCTCGCCCGCCGGCGCGCCCGTGCCGCTCGACGAGGTGGAGCCCGCGAGCGAGATCGTCAAGCGCTTCAACACCGGCGCGATGAGCTACGGCTCGATCAGCTGGGAGCAGCACGAGTGCCTGGCCATCGCGATGAACCGCCTGCACGGCCGCTCCAACACCGGCGAGGGCGGCGAGGACCCGGCGCGCGAGACGGCGCTGCCCAACGGGGACTCCAAGCGCTCCGCCATCAAGCAGGTGGCCTCCGGGCGCTTCGGCGTCACGAGCCGCTACCTCACGAGCGCGATCGAGATCCAGATCAAGATGGCCCAGGGCGCCAAGCCCGGCGAGGGAGGGCACCTGCCCGGGCGCAAGGTCTACCCCTGGATCGCCGAGGTGCGCCAGTCCACGCCGGGCGTGGGGCTCATCTCGCCTCCGCCGCACCACGACATCTACTCGATCGAGGATTTGGCCGAGCTCATCTTCGACCTCAAGAACGCCAACCCCGAGGCGCGCATCTCGGTCAAGCTCTGCGCGCTCGCCGGCGTGGGCACCATCGCCACCGGCGTGGCCAAGGGCGGCGCCGACAAGATCCTCATCTCCGGCCACAACGGCGGCACCGGCGCGGCCCCGCGCGACTCGATCTACCACGCGGGCATCCCGTTCGAAATCGGCCTGGCCGAGACCCAGCAGACGCTTTTGCGCAACGGCCTGCGCTCGCGCGTGGTGGTCGAGACCGACGGCAAGCTCATGAGCGGGCGCGACGTGGCCATCGCGGCGCTTCTCGGCGCCGAGGAGTTCGGCTTCGCCACGATGCCGCTCATCGCCTGCGGCTGCCTCATGCAGCGCGACTGCCAGCGCGACACCTGCCCGGCGGGCATCGCCACGCAGAACTGCACGCTGCGCGGGCGCTTCTCGGGCAAGCCCGAGCACGTGGTCAACTACCTGACGTTCGTGGCCGAGGAGCTGCGCGAGATCATGGCGTCGCTCGGCTTCCGCACCGTCGACGAGATGGTGGGTCGCGCCGACTGCCTGCGCCAGGTCCCCGTGGAGGGCGAGAAGAACTGGAAGGCCAACCGCATGGACCTCTCCGACCTTCTCGTCTGCGCGACCAACGAGTTCGGTCGCGAGGTCCCCGGCGCCGACGGCCGCCACTTCCTGCCCGAGATGGGCCCCGACCTCGAGATCGAGAAGACCCTCGACGCCACGCTCTTCGTGCCCTACACGGCCGAGGCGCGCGCCCATCTGGAGCCGATCCGCTTCCACGCCGACATCTCCAACGTCAACCGCTGCGTGGGGACGCTCCTGGGCAGCCGCGTCACCAAGGCGCACCCCGAGGGGCTGCCCGAGGGCTCGATCACCGTGGACTGCACGGGCTCGGGCGGTCAGAGCTTCGGCGCGTTCCTGCCGGCCGGCGTCACGCTCAACATCTCGGGCGACGCCAACGACTACTTCGGCAAGGGGCTCTCGGGCGGTGTCGTGAGCGTGCGCCCGCCCGAGGGGGCCACGTTCAAGTTCGACGAGAACATCATCGTGGGCAACGTCGCCTTCTACGGCGCCACGGGCGGCCGGGGCTTCGTCAACGGCCTCGCGGGCCAGCGCTTCTGCGTGCGCAACTCCGGCGCCACGGTGGTGGTGGAGGGCGTGGGCAACCACGGCTGCGAGTACATGACCGGCGGCTGCGTGCTCGTCCTCGGCGAGGTGGGCGCCAACTTCGCGGCCGGCATGTCGGGCGGCGTTGCCTACGTCTACGACCAGTTCGGCACGCTCGCGTCGCGCTGCAACACCGAGCTCGTGGAGCTTAAATGCCCCACGGCCGAGGAGCTCGAGCTCGTGCGCGGCCTCATCGAGGAGCACGTGCGCCGTACCGCGAGTCCGCGCGGCATCAAGATGCTCTACCAGTTCAGGACCTGCGGCCGGCGCTTCGTGAAGGTGGTGCCGCGCGACTACGAGCGCGTGCTCGCCCACGTGGCCGAGGCCGAGGCGGCCGGCAGGTCGCACGACGAGGCCCTGCAGTACGCTTTCGACGCCATGAGGGAGGCCTAGGACATGGGCAAGCCAGGAGCGTTTCTGACCGTGGGCCGGCGCGCCCACACCCTGCGCCCCGTTGACGAGCGCACCCGCGACTACGCGGAGCTCTACGAGCTTCTGACCCCCGAACTCCAGCGGGAGCAGGCGAGCCGCTGCATGATGTGCGGCGTGGCGTTCTGTCAGAGCGGTATGGGCTTCGGCGGCGCGCGTACGAGCGGGTGCCCGCTGCACAACCTGATCCCGGAGTGGAACGACCTGCTCTACCGGGGCCTGTGGCGCGAGGCGGCCGACCGCCTGGCGCTGACCTCTCCGCTGCCGGAGTTCACGAGCCGCGTGTGCCCGGCGCTGTGCGAGGCGGCCTGCAACCTCGGGCGCGACGACGAGCCCGAGACGATCCACGACAACGAGCGCGCGATCTCCGACTGGGAGTGGGCGCACGGCGGGCCGCGGCGCTTCTCGCCGGCCGCGCCGGACGCGCCGCGCGTGGCCGTGGTGGGGTCGGGCCCGGCCGGGCTGGCCTGCGCCGGGGAGCTCGGGCGCCGCGGCGCCCGCGTCACGGTGGTGGAGCGCGACGACCGTGCCGGAGGCCTGCTCATGTACGGCATCCCCAACATGAAGCTCGAGAAGGACGTGGTCACGCGCCGCGTCGATCTGATGCGGGAGCTGGGCGTGGAGTTCCGCCTGGGCTGCGACGCGTCCGACGCCGACGTGGCCGCGGGGCTTCTCGCCGACTTCGACGCCGTGGTGGTGGCCGCCGGCGCGCGCCAGCCGCGCGGGCTCTCGGCCGCGGGCTTCGACGAGGGCCTGGCCGCGGGCGGCGTGGTCTGGGCCGTGGACTACCTCACGTCCGCCACGCGCGCCCTGCTCGACGGCGGCGAGCCCGCGATCAGCGCGGCCGGTCGCGACGTGGTGGTGATCGGCGGTGGCGACACGGGCAACGACTGCCTGGGCACCGCGGTGCGCCAGGGCGCCCGCTCGGTCCGCCAGATCGAGTTCATGCCGTGCCCGGCCGAGCCGGACGCGCCGGGGGCCGTGCGCTGGCCCGAGTGGCCCGTCGTCAAGAAGACCGACTACGGCCAGCAGGAGGCCATCGAGCTCATGGGCGGCGAGATGCGCGCCTGGGGCGTGGACACCCGCGCGGTGCTGCTCGACGAGGCCGGCGCCGTGCGCGGGATCTCGGTGGTCGACCTCGACTGGTCCGCCGGACGCCCCGAGCCGGTGGCGGGCAGCGAGCGCGAGCTCGAGGCCCAGCTCGTGCTCATCGCGTGCGGCTTCACGGGGCCGGAGCGACCGGTGCTCGACGCGCTCGGCGTGGGCACGGGCGAGCGCGGCCTGCCGGCGGTCGAGGCGGGCGCGCACCGCGCGGCGGCCGGCGGCGACGGCAGGGCCGCGGTCTTCGTGGCCGGCGACGCGTGCAGCGGCTCGTCGCTCGTGGTGAGCGCGATCGCCGACGCGATGGCGTGCGCCGGCGAGGTCGCCGCGGAGATCGGGCTGTAGCCATGGACGAGGGCCCCGGCATCGTCTGGCTCGTTGACGGGCACGAGCTCCCCTTCGACGACGAGGGGGAGCCGCCCCGCACCTGGCTCGAGGAGTCCTCGGGCTGGGGCACGCGCGACGACGACGTTCCCGGCCCCCGCGACGGCGACGACGACGGCGAGGACGAGCCGCCGCGGCTCATCTGGGTCTGACGTCCGTCGCGCCCGGTTGCGTCGCGCCCGCCGTCCCCCTCGCCCCGCTGTTGGGCGCGCTCTTCTCGCCCGTCCCCGCTCGTCCCTCTCGCCTCGCCTCTCTCGCCTCGCCCCTGGGCCCGTCCCACACGATTAACACGCAAAATATGACATTCACAAACCTTAATCCTGCGATTATATGATTATGAAATCATTTTTTGCGGGTTAATCGAGGACGAGAAACCCGCGCGGGTGCGCGGAGGCCGCCGGCGAGAAGGGCCGGCGAGAAGCCCATCGACACGACGACGCGGCCGCGGTGCTTACGCCGCGCGCTCGCCCCGGAAGTCGCGACCGTCCGCCAGTCGGTCGAGCTCGGCGGCGTCGCCGCGGACGAACGCCTCGGCGAGCGCGGGGTAGAGCAGGCGCGCCTCGTCGAACAGGTCGGCGAAGCTCTCGGTGCGGGTGACGCCGTCGAAGGGGTCGCGCCAGCCGCGATGCTCGAGGTTGGCGGCCGGGCAGGCGTCGTCGCGCCGCATGTAGTGGGCGTGCGCCTCGGCCGCCGAGCGGCCCCGCAGCGCCCGCTCCAGCGCGCCGATCCGCCGCGCGCGCGCCGAGCCCGCGGGCTCGATGACCCGGCAGAGCCGCTCGTAGTCGCGCACGGCGGCGCCGTACTCGTGCGGGGCGACCTCGGCGCCGAGCGCGGCGAGCGCCGCCTGCGAGACGAGCGCCCCGGCCACCCGCTCCACGCGGGCGGTGCGCATGAGGTTGTCGGCCACCGGGCTCTCCGCAACGGTGGAGCGGCGCTTCTCCCAGAGGATCCAGGTGTCCACGTCCGACTCGATGACCGCGTGCACCTCGCGCGCGGCCCGCGCCAGGCCGGCGTCGGCGGCGCAGAGCGCCTGCTGCTGGCCTATCACGAAGGGGTGCGCCGTGCGGTCGAGCGCGAAGTGGCCCAGGAAGCCGAGCGCCCAGGCTCGTCCCACGCGCGCGTCGGGGGAGGGCAGGTGCCCCACGCCGTCGCGCAGCGCGCGCAGGGTGGGGGAGGCGGGGGCGTGGTGCAGGTCGTGCGCGAGCCGGCGGACGCGCGCTGCGCGGGAGGGCGTCGTCGAGAACCGCGCGAACAGCGGGTCGGGCCCCTGGTTGCCCAGCAGGAACGCGAGCAGCTCCTCCTCGCCCTCGACCATGCCGCCGGGCAGGTCGCAGACGACGTCCTCGCCGAAGATGTGGTGCGTGATGATCGCCGGCACGGCCCCTCCCTTCTCAACATCCCCTAGGGTAGCGCATCGCCGCCGCGCGGGCCCCGGTTTCCGGCTTCCGGCGCACGTTCCGGCCCGTTGGCGCCGCTCGGCGAAAGCGTGCGTAACGAAACCGTAAGAAACGTTAGAACATGGTAAAGACCCTCCGAAGGGGGAGGGAAACGAGGAAGGGGAAACCATGTCCAATCTCTCGCGCAGGAACTTCATCGTCGGCGCCTCCGCGGCCGCGGCAACCCTCGGCCTCGCCGCCTGCGGCGGTGGCGGGAACGACGCCCAGACGTCCACCGACGGCCAGGCCGCCGACAACAGCGTCGGCGCGTCCGAGGACCTGATCAAGGCCGCGCAGGAGGAGGGCGAGCTCATCGTCTACGGCTCCTGCGAGGAGGACTACCTCGCCGCCGCGTGCAACCACTTCCAGGAGGTCTTTGGCATCAACACCACCTTCCAGCGCCTCTCCACCGGCGAGGTCCAGGCCAAGATCGAGGAGGAGAACGGCAACCCGTCCGGCGACGTCTGGTTTGGCGGCACCACCGACCCGTACAACGTCGTGACCAAGGAGGGCCTGCTCGAGCCCTACGAGGCCACCAACGCCTCCCACATCACCGACCCCAAGTACATGGACGCCGACGGCAACTGGTACGGCATCTACACGGGCCTTCTGGGCATCATGTACAACAAGGACGAGGTCGAGCGCCTGGGCGTTGACGCCCCGGCCGACTTCGCCGACCTCACCGACGAGCAGTACAAGGGCCTCATCTGGTCGTCCAACTACAACACCGCCGGCACGGCCAAGCTCATCATCAACACGATGATCCAGAAGTACGGCCACGACGAGGGCATCCAGTACCTCGTGGACCTCGACAAGAACATCGAGGTCTACACCAAGAGCGGCTCCGGCCCGTCCAAGAACATCGGCACCGGCGAGTGCACGATCGGTCTGGGCTTCCTGCACGACGGCATCTTCCAGATCGTGGACCAGGGCTACGACAACATCGAGCTGGTCGTGCCGTCGTCCGGCACCTCCTGCGAGGTCGGTGCCACGGCCATCTTCAAGGGTGCCGCGCACCCCAACGCCGCCAAGCTCTGGATCGAGTACGCCCTGTCGCCCGAGTGCGTCGAGCTCGCCGCGCAGAACGGCTCCTACCAGTTCCTGGTCATCGACAACGCCCAGCAGCCCGAGATCGCCACGGAGTTCGGTCTCGACCCGAACAACGTCATGGACTACGACTTCGAGGACGCCAAGAACAACACCGACACCTACGTCGCCGAGGTCATGGAGGCGCTCGGCGGCGGTGACGACCGCTTCGAGACCGAGGACGCGTAGGGGCCTCGCCGCGGAGCCGTCGCGCACGGTCCCATGAGCGCGCCGGGCGGATGCGCCTCGTCCGCCCGGCGCCCGCACGTCTCGGGGCAGTAGGGAGAGTGACCATGGCACGATCGCAGAGCGCGGAGCTCGACCGCAAGAAGCTTCTCGCCGACCCCATCATGATCACCACGATCGTGGTGCTGATTGCGTTTCTCACGCTGTTCATCCTGTACCCGCTCGCGATCCTTCTGGTGGACAGCTTCATCACCGAGCGCGGGCCCAGCCTGGAGGTCTTCGAGCGCATCTTCCAGATGCACACGTTCACCACGGCGATCACCAACACGCTGGCGGTGGGCCTTCTCGTGAGCGTGGCTTCGGCGCTCGTGGGGCTTCTCTTCGCCTACGTGGAGGTCTACGTCAGGCTGCGCACGAGGTTTCTGTCGGGGCTCTTCAAGGTGGTCTCGATGCTGCCGGTGGTCTCGCCGCCGTTCGTGCTGTCGCTGTCGGTGATCATGCTCTTCGGCAAGTCGGGCATCATCACGCGCTACCTGCTCGGCATCTATGACAACTCGGTCTACGGCTTCTGGGGCATCTTCGTGGTCCAGACGCTCACGTTCTTCCCGGTCTGCTACATGATGCTGCGCGGGCTGCTCAGAAACATCGACCCGTCGCTCGAGGAGGCGGCGCGCGACATGGGCGCGAGCCGCTGGAAGGTCTTCACGAGCGTCACGCTGCCGCTCGTGCTGCCGGGCCTGGGCAACGCGTTTCTCGTCACCTTCATCGAGTCGATCGCCGACTTTGCCAACCCCATGATCATCGGCGGCTCCTACGACACGCTCGCCACCACCATCTACCTGCAGATCACGGGCGCCTACGACAAGGAGGGCGCGGCGGCCATGGCCGTGGTGCTGCTGTGCATCACGCTGCTGATGTTCATCGTGCAGAAGTACGTGCTCGAGGCGCGCAGCACGGCCACCCTCACGGGCAAGGCCTCCCGCGCCCGCATGCTCATCACCGACCGCTCCGTCACGCTGCCGCTCACGATCCTGTGCGGCGTGATCGCCCTGTTCGTGGTCATGATGTACGTCTGCGTGCCCTTCGGCGCCCTGTTCAAGACCTGGGGCTACGACTTCACGCTCACGCCCAAGTGGTTCATACAGGTCTTCGAGCGCTACCACGGCCTCGAGGCGTTCCGCGACTCCTTCGTGCTGTCGCTCATAGCCGCCCCGCTCACGGCCCTGCTCTCGATGATCATCTCGTACCTGGTGGTCAAGCGGAACTTCCGCACCAAGGGCTTCATCGAGTTCGTCTCGATGCTCGCGATGGCCGTGCCCGGCACGGTGCTCGGCGTCGGCTTCATCCGCGGCTTCTCGGCGGGCATCTTCCGCACGGGGCTCCTCCAGGGGCTCTACGGCTCGGCTGCCATCCTCGTCATCGTGTTCATCGTGCGCTCGCTGCCCACGGGCACGCGCTCGGGCATCTCGGCGCTGCGCCAGATCGACAAGTCCATCGAGGAGAGCGCCTACGACATGGGCGCGGACAGCTTCACGGTGTTCCGCACGGTGACGCTGCCGCTCATCAAGGACTCGTTCCTCTCGGGCCTCGTGACGGCGTTCGTGCGCTCCATCACCGCCATCTCCGCAATCATCCTGCTCGTGACGCCGCAGTTCTTCCTCATCACGGTGCAGATCAACGAGTTCGCCGAGAAGGGCTCCTACGGCATCGCGTGCGCGTTCGCCACGATCCTGATCGCGATCACCTACGGCTCGGTTCTCCTCATGAACCTCGCCATCAAGCACTTTGGGACCAGCAAGTACACCGAGGAGGCATAGGCCATGGCCAAGGAGAAGAAGGGCGTGCGTCTGGAGCACGTCTCCAAGATCTACCAGGACCCCAAGACCAAGAAGGACTTCTACGCCGTCCACGACGCCAACATCGACATCGCGCCGGGCGAGTTCGTGACGCTGCTGGGCCCCTCGGGCTGCGGCAAGACCACGATCCTGCGCATGATTGCCGGCTTCGAGAGCCCGGACGAGGGCGAGATCTACCTCGGCGGCGAGTCCATCAACGCGCTCACGCCCAACAAGCGCGACACGGCCATGGTCTTCCAGAGCTACGCCCTGCTGCCGCACTACAACATCTTCGACAACGTGGCCTACGGCCTCAAGCTCCGCAAGCTCCCCAAGGACCAGATCGCCGAGAAGGTCCACGACATCCTCGCGCTGGTGGGCCTGGAGGGCATGGAGGACCGCATGACCAACCAGCTCTCCGGCGGCCAGCAGCAGCGCGTGGCCCTCGCCCGCGCCCTGGTGCTCGAGCCGGGCGTGCTGCTCTTCGACGAGCCGCTCTCCAACCTCGACGCCAAGCTGCGCGTGGACATGCGCAACGAGATCCGCCGCATCCAGCAGCAGGCTGGCATCACGGCCATCTACGTCACGCACGACCAGTCCGAGGCCATGGCCCTCTCCGACAACATCATCGTCATGAAGAAGGGCGTGGTCGACCAGATCGGCGACCCGCACACGGTCTACTACCACCCCGCAGACGAGTTCGTGGCCGACTTCATCGGCGAGTCCAACTTCCTGCGCGGCACGCTCGCCGAGAAGGACGGCGAGGCCGGCGTGGCGCGGATTGAGGGGCATCCGGTGGAGGTCTCGAGCGTGGGGCACCTCGCGGAGGACGACGCCTGCGTGCTCGTGCTGCGCCCGGAGGCGGCGCGCCTGGCCGACTCCGGCGTGCTGCCCTGTACCGTGACGCTCTCGCGCTTCATGGGCAACTACCAGAACTACCAGGTCATGGTTGGCGAGACGCTCGTCAAGATCACGGACTTCAACCCCAAGAACCACAAGATCTACGAGGTTGGGGACAAGGCCTTCGTGGACTTCACGGCCGACGACGTGCACGTGCTGTAGGCGCCTCCGTTTGGTCGCGGTATGCGCGCCCGTCGAGGTGGGTACGATGCTCCTATATCTGTCAAGTCACTCCCTGGCGACCTCCGGGGGCATCCCGTCGGCGACCCACGCGGCGTAGCGCGCCGC
>NZ_CBIFYV010000116.1:0-62472 GCF_966187215.1 Thermophilibacter sp. | reverse complement strand
GGCCCGTTCGTCTAGCGGTTCAGGACGCCGCCCTCTCAAGGCGGAGATCACCAGTTCGAATCTGGTACGGGCTACCAAACGTGACAGGGTCGGTCCTTCGGGGCCGACCCTTTTGCTTTCAACCCACAAAATGTGTATGTCCGCCGCACCGCTCTCGATTAACCCGCAAAATCTGACATTCACAAACCTTAATCCTGCAATTATATGATTATGAAATCATTTTTTGCGGGTTATTGCCGCGCGGACGGTGGGTTGTCGGTAATTGGGAATCGGCGGCAGGTAATTTGGAGTCGCCGGCGGCCGGCGGGTTGTTGGCAGACGGCGAGAAGCCCGGCGCCGGGCGAGAAGTGCGGCGCCGGGCGAGAGGGGCGCGCGCTCGCGGCCGGGCGCTGACTCACGCGCAGCCGGCGCACCCCGCGCACGCGGACAGCGCCGTGGGCGTGACGGCCAGGCCGCCCCGCGCGGTCTCGCGCAGCCGTGACGGCAGCGCGTGGCCCACCTCGGCCATCGCGCCCACGGCCTCGTCGAACGGCACGAGCGGGCGCACGCCCGAGAGCGCGAGCTGAGCGGACGAGAACGCCGCGGCCACGCCGATCGCGTTTCTCGCCTGGCAGGGGACCTCCACGAGTCCGCCCACCGGGTCGCACACGAGCCCGAGCAGGTTGGCGATGGCCAGCGAGCTCGCGTCGAGGGCCTGCTCGGGCGTACCGCCGTGCAGCTCCACGAGCGCCGCGGCCGCCATCGCCGCCGCCGAGCCGACCTCGGCCTGGCAGCCGCCCTCGGCGCCGGCCACGCACGCGTGCGTCTGGATGTTCATGCCCACGGCGGCGGCGCACCACAGCGCCGACTCCACGTCCCTCTCGCTTGCCCCGAGCGCGTCGGCGCAGGCCAGCACGCAGCCGGGGACCACGCCCGCCGAGCCCGCCGTCGGCGCGGCCACGATGACGCCCATCGCCGCCGAGCGCTCGAGCACCGCCATCGCGCGCGTCACGGCGTCGGTCTGCACCGGCCCCATGAGCGAGCCGGCCCAGCGCGCGGCCCCCTCGCTCACGCGCCGCGCCTTGCCGCCGATGAGGCCGCCGAATGGGCGGCGCGGCGTGGCCACCGGCTCCGTGGTCTCCGCGCGCATGACCTCCGCGACGCGCCGCATGGACGCCGCCGCGCGCTCCTCGCCGGTGAGGCCGCGCTCGCGCAGCCGCATGACGCCGCCGATGGAGAGCCCCCGCTCGGCGCAGGCCGCGAGCAGCTGCGCGCCGTCGTCGAAGAGCTCCGCGGCCGTGACGCCCGGCGCGGCCGCCGTCAGCGACCCCGGCACGCTGATCAGGGTCGCGAAGTCGACGTCGCGGATGCGGCGGATCATCGGGAGCACCGAGTCGTCCGGCGCCTCGTCGGTCTCGAAGACGGAGTAGGCGCGCCCGCCCTGCTCGGTGCGGTAGGTGCGGCAGAAGGCGATGTTGACCTCGGCCATCGCGAGCAGGTGCGTGAGGGAGGCGAGAAGCCCGGGCGCGTCGCGGTGCGCCACGAAGAGCGTGACGTAGGCGCCGGTGATGTCCACGCCCACGCCGTCGATGCGGCTGATGCGCATCTTGCCGCCGCCGAGGCTCTCGCCGCGCACCTGGCAGCGCTCGCCGCCCTCGCTCGTCATGTCGATGTCCACGGTGTTGGGGTAGACCGACGCGTCGTCGCCGGCCGCCTCGAAGGAGTAGTCGAGCCCGGCCTCGCGCGCGAGGTCGAAGGCGTCGCGGATGCGCTCGTCGTCGGTGTCGAGCCCGAGGACGCCCGCCACGAGCGCGCGGTCGGTGCCGTGGCCGCGGTAGGTGTGGGCGAACGAGTTCCACAGCGTGAAGCGCACGCGCGCCACCCGGCCCTCCAGCAGCGACGCCGCCACGCGCGCGCAGCGCAGCGCGCCGGCGGTGTGCGACGAGCTCGGCCCCACCATCACGGGGCCGAGGATCTCGAAGGCCGAGGTCGTGGCGAGGGTCTGCGGCTGTGCGGCCATGTTTCCTCCAATGTGGAAAAGGGACTGTCCCTTTTCCACGCTAGGCGGCCATCGAGCGGGCGCGGTCGATGCGCGCGAGGCAGTCGTCGCGGCCGATGAGCGCCATCGTCTCGCCGAGCGGCGGCGACACCATGTTGCCGCACACGGCCACGCGCACGGCCTGGAAGACCAGGCGCTTCTTGACGTCGAGCGCCTCGGGCAGCGGCTCGAGGGCCGCGTCGATCGCCTCGGCCGTCCAGTCGCCCAGCGCCTCGAGCGCGCCGCGCGCGGCGTCGAGCACCGCGCCCATGCCCTCGCGGCCGAGCCCCTTGCTCACGGACTTCTCGTCGTAGGCCAGGGTCTCGGCCGTGGCGAAGACCGGCGCGGCCACCTGGGCGGCGTCGGCGCTCATCTTGGTGCGCGGGCGGCAGATCCGCGCGAGCGCGGCCCACCAGTCGGCGTCGTGCTCGCCCGGCTCCACGCCGGCGACCTCCAGCGCCGGGCGCATCACGTGCTCGGTGTACTCCTCGTCGCTCATGCGGTTGATGTACTCGGCGTTCATCCAGTCGAGCTTGGCCGGGTCGAAGGTCGCTGGGTTCTTGGACACGTGGTCGAGGCTGAACTCGCGCGCGAGCACGTCGCGCGGCACGATCGTGGTCTCGCCGTCGAGCGACCAGCCCAGAAGCGCCAGGTAGTTCACGAAGGCGTCCGAGAGGTAGCCCGCGTCGCGGTACTCCTCGACGCTCGTGGCGCCGTGGCGCTTGGAGAGCTTCTTGCCGTCCGCGCCCAGGATCATCGAGATGTGCGCGAAGGTGGGCACCGGCGCCCCGAGCGCCTCGTAGACGATGACCTGGCGCGGCGTGTTGGAGAGGTGGTCGTCGCCGCGGATGACGTGGGTGATGCCCATCGCGGCGTCGTCCACCACGGTGGCGAAGTTGTAGGTGGGCGTGCCGTCGGTGCGCTGGATCACGAAGTCGTCGAGCTCGCGCGCCGCGAAGGTGACCTCGCCGTGCACGGCGTCGCGCACGACCACGTCGCCGCGGTCCTCGGGCACCTTGATGCGCAGCACGTACGGCTCGTCGGCGTCGATGCGCGCCTGGGCCTCCTCGCGGCTGAGCGAGCGGCAGCGGCGCTGGTAGCCCTGGAACGGGTCCTTGCGCGCGCGGGCCGCCTCGCGGTCGGCCTCGAGCTGCTCGGGCGTGCAGAAGCACGGGTACGCCTTGCCCTCGTCCCACAGGCGCTGCGCGGCGTCGCGGTAGAGCTGGGCGCGCTCGGTCTGCCTGTAGGGGCCGAAGTCGCCGCCGACCTCGGGGCCCTCGTCCCAGTCGAGCCCGAGCCAGCGCATGGCGCGCAGGATGACGCGGGTGTTCTCCTCGGTGGAGCGCGTCGGGTCGGTGTCATCGATGCGCAGGATGAAGGTGCCGTGGTTGGCGCGGGCGAAGGCCCAGTTGTAGATCGCGGTGCGCGCGCCGCCCACGTGGAGCTTGCCGGTGGGGGAGGGCGCAAAGCGAACGCGCACGGGGGTGTCTGCCATGAGGTTCCTCTCGGTGGCTCTTCTCGTCACATACGCATCCCAGTATAGCGCGGAGGGCGGCCGCCCCCGCGCCCGCGCACGGCGAGAGGCCCCGCGGCTCAGGCGCCGGCGGGTGCGGCCTCGCCGACCGTGGACTCGCGGACGATGAGCTCGGTCTCGAGCACCATCGAGCCGGCGCCGCGCTCGTTGCCGGCGAGCAGGTCGAGCAGGAGCCGGCAGGCCGAGAAGCCCATGCGGTAGCGCGGCTGGTTGACGGTCGTGAGCGTGGGCGTGAGCATCGTGGACAGCTCGGCGTTGTCGAAGCCCACCACCTTGAGGTCGCGGGGGATCTCGATGCCCGTCATGTGCGCCGCGCGCACGACGGCCGCCCCGAAGGTGTCCGAGACGGCGAAGATGCCGTCCGGGACCTCGCCGGAGTCAAAGAGGTGGACGAGGGCGGAGTAGGCGAGCGCGTAGCTGTTGTCCGGCACCTGCAGGATCCAGCCGGGCAGCACGCTCACGTCGTGGGCGCGCGTCACCTCCACGAACCCCTCCAGGCGCTCGCGCGAGAACTTGAAGTCGTTGGAGCCCGCCACGATGGCGAGCCGGCGGCATCCGCACGAGATGAGGTGCTCGGTGGCGCGCTGGGCCGCGAGGTTGTCGTCGACGGTCACGTACGGCGCGTCCACGTCGGTGCGACGCTCGGCGCACTGCACGAGCGGCACGACGGCCTCGACGGCCTGGATCGCCTCGGCGGACAGCGGCGAGGTCGTGATGACCCCGCTCGCCCCGCAGCGCCTGAGCGTCGAGCAGAACGAGCGCGCCGTGTCGTTGGTGATGTTGTCCCAGGATATGAGCAGGTCGTAGCCCGCGTCGCTCGCGGCCACGCGCGCGCCGTGGACGATCTCGCTGTAGAAGGGGTTGTCGAGCCAGGGGAGGTTCACCACGATGAGCCCGCCGTCGCCCGCCGCGCCCGCTCCCCCGTAGCCGAGGCTGCGGATGCTCGCGTTGATGCGGGCGAGGGTGCGGGGGTTCACGAGCTCGGGGTGGTTGAGCGCGCGCGACACCGTGGCCGGGGACACCCCCGAGCTCTCGGCGACCTGGGCGATGGTGACCCTGCGACCGAGCGTCATGGCCGCTCCCTCCGTGGCCGACGTGCCCTCGCGTACCCCGTCAGTGTAGACGATGCGCGTCCTCGTGTGCCCGTGATGAAAGATATTTTCACTGGACGGCGGGGGAGCCCGCGAGCGGCCCCTCCGGGGCGGCGAGCGGCGCGCTCCGCACGAACAGGGTGGTAGCAGGGCCGTTCAGCCGCATTTCACCGACGTTCGTGGAATTTCGCCCCCGCCCCCGCGCGCCGGACCGTAGCATCGCAGATGAAAGAAATGACGCAGAACTACTGAAAACTCTTTCATAATCGCGCGCCGCCGCGAGGCGCGCCGCGCGGGAGCCAGGCCCGTCCGCCTCGTCCAGGAGGTAGCAATGGTCAGAATCGGCGTCATCGGCTGCGGCAAGATCGCCCAGGTCCGGCACATCCCCGAGTACGAGGCCAACCCCGACGCGCGCGTCGTCGCGCTCTTCGACGCCAACGCCGAGCGCGCCCGCGCGCTGGCCGCCGAGCATGGCTGCCGCGCCTGCGCCACCCTCGAGGAGCTTCTCGCCGCCGACGATGTGGACGCCGTGAGCGTCTGCACCTCCAACGCCACCCACGCCCAGGCCGCGATCGCCGCCCTGCGCGCCGGCAAGGACGTGCTGTGCGAGAAGCCCATGGCGGTGACGATCGAGGAGTGCGAGGCCATGGTCGCCGCCGCGCGCGAGACCGGCCGCACCCTGATGATCGACCAGAACCAGCGCCTCGCCAAGGCGCACGTCCGCGCCAAGGGGCTGCTTGACGCCGGCCGGATCGGGCGCGTGCTCACCTTCCGCACCACCTTCGGCCACGGCGGCCCCGAGACCTGGAGCGTGGACCCGGGCACCGGCAGCTGGTTCTTCGACCCCAAGCGCGCCGCGATGGGCGCGATGGCCGACCTCGGCGTCCACAAGACCGACCTCGTCCAGTGGCTCATCGGCCAGACCGTGGTCTCCGCCACGGCCAGGGTGACCACGCTCGACAAGCGCGACCCCGCGGGCAACCTCGTGGGCGTGGATGACAACGCCCTGGTCATCTACGAGATGAGCGGCGGCGCGGTGGGCACGATGACCGCCAGCTGGACCTACTACGGCCCCGAGGACAACTCGACCGTGCTCTACGGCACCGAGGGCGTCATGCGCGTCTACGACGACCCTGCCCACTCCATCGTGATCGACCGGCGCGACGGCGAGCGCGAGCTCTACGACGTCGAGGCCATCCAGACCAACGACAACCAGACCGCCTCGGGCGTCATCGACGCCTTCGTGGACGGCCTCGTGCGCGGCGAGGGACCGCTGATCAGCGGCGAGAGCGTGCTGCCCGCCATGCGCGCGGTCTTCGCCAGCATCGAGTCGAGCAGGACCGGCCGCACCGTGGCGGTCGCGACGGACAAGGAGTAGCGCCATGAAGATGGGATTCATCACCTCGCTTCTCGATGGCTGGACCTACGAGGAGATGATCGACGAGGTCGCGCGCATCGGCATCGAGTGCGTCGAGGTGGCGTGCTGGCCCAAGGGCAAGGCCGAGCGCAAGTACGGCGGCGTGACCCACATCGAGGTCGACCGCGTGGTGGAGGACGACGCCTACGCCCGGCACGTCCTGGACTACGCCGGCGAGAAGGGCGTGGACATCTGCGCGCTCGCCTACTACCCCAACAACCTCGACCCCGACCCGGAGCGCCGCGCGTTCTTCAACGACCACCTCGTCACGACCATCCGCGCCGCCGCCAAGCTCGGCGTGCCCAAGGTGACCACGTTCATCGGGCGCATGACCGACAAGACCTTCGAGGAGAACCTCGAGGTCCTGCCCGAGGTCTGGGGCCCCATCCTGAAGGTCGCCGAGGAGGAGGGCATCCGCGTGTGCATCGAGAACTGCCCGATGCTCTTTGACGCCTCCAACTGGCCGGGCGGCCAGAACATCATGACCTCGCCGGCCAACTGGGAGCGCGTCTTCGAGGTGCTGCCGAGCAAGAACCTCGGCATCGCGCTCGACCCGAGCCACTTTGTCTGGCAGCAGATCGACTGCGCGGCCGCCATCCGCGACTTCGCTGACCGCATCTACCACGTGCACTTCAAGGACATCAAGCTCAAGCCGGCCGAGCTCGCGCGCCGCGGCACGATGGCCTACCCGCTCGACATCATGGAGCCCAAGATCCCGGGCTGGGGCGACGTGGACTGGGGCGACTTCGTCTCGCAGCTCACGATGATCGGCTATGACGGCGACTGCTGCCTGGAGATAGAGGACCGCTTCTTCGAGGACAGCCGCGAGCACCTCGTGCAGTCGATTGAGCTCTCCAAGCGCTACATGGACCAGTTCGTGATCTAGGCGCCGGGCCCGCGGGACCGACCCGCGACCCGCGCCACGGGAAGGGTGATCTGCCCCGCCCCAGGGAGGGCGGGGAGAAGGGAAAGAAGAGGGAGAAAGGAACCGCCATGTCCAACATCTCGCGTCGTTCGTTCGTCGCCGCGTCGAGCGCCTCGCTGCTCAGCGTCTTCCTCGGCGCCTGCAGCAACGACACCGGCTCCGACGCCGGCTCCGACTCCGGCGGGGACGCCGCCGCGGCCTCCGGCAAGCACATCTACGTGCTGACCGCCTCGCCCGACCACGGCTGGACCGGCCAGGTGGGCGTCTTCGCCCAGGAGAAGGTCGACGAGATCAACGAGGCCGGCACCTACACCGCCGAGCTCCAGACCGCCGGCGCCGCCGCCGACCAGATCGCCCAGGTCGAGGACATCCTCGCCGGCAACCTCGACGACGTCGCCGGCATCGTCATCCAGCCGCTCGACGACACGCTCCAGTCCGCCATCCAGTCCATCGTCGACGCCGGCGTGCCGTACGTGGCCTTCGACCGCATCATCGAGGCCGTCCAGGACAGCGCCGTGGCCAACGTCAAGGGCGACAACGAGGGCATCGGCGCGGGATCTGCGGCCTACTTCGTGGAGAACGGCATGCAGCCGGGCGACGCCGTCTACATCTACCAGGGCGACACCTCGTCGGTGACCACCCTGCGCGACGACGGCTTCACCGAGTACCTGCTCGGCAACCTCGAGTTCGACGGCTCGACCGTGCCCGAGGACCAGAAGTGGACCCAGGAGCAGATCGACTCCGCCATCACCAAGTCCGGCGCCATGAACTGGAGCCGCTCCGACACCAAGGCCGCGTTCGAGTCGCTGCTCGGCGACGAGACCAACGCCAAGATCAAGTGGTGGTACGCCGAGGACGACGAGCTCGCCATGGGCATCCTCGAGGCCCTCAACGGCGGCGGCATCTCCGACTCCGCCAAGGAGGCCTTCTACGAGACCAAGCCGTTCATCACCGGCTGCGGCGGCCTGCAGGAGTACTACGACGTCATCGGCGGCGAGAGCTACCAGGACATCGTGGCCAACCTCGGCGGCGCCATGTCCGTCACCTACTCGCCGATCATGATCCAGACCGCCATCCAGGACATGGTGGACCACCTCGACGGCAAGGAGGTCACGCAGGACCACGTCATCGCCTGCGAGAACGTCACCGCCGAGAACGTCGACGAGTACGTCGGCTTTGAGTAGGAGGCCCTCCTCGGCACCCGCCCGTCGGCAGCACGCGGGCGGGTGCCCCCCATGCGCCCGCCGCGCCCGTGCTGCGCGCGGCGGCCGCACGGGGACGCGCCGCGAGGGGCCCGGCCCCGTCGAGCGCCGCCCGATTCCCAGCCGTCAGACGAAGGGAGCCCCATGGAGCTTCTCGCCATGAAAGGCATCCGCAAGTCGTTCAGCGGCGTGAGCGTCCTGAACGGCGTCGACCTGCACGTGCGCCGCGGCGAGGTCCACGCGCTGCTCGGCGAGAACGGCGCGGGCAAGTCCACGCTCATGAACATCCTGACCGGGTCGTACGCGGCCGACGCCGGCACCGTCGCCTTCGACGGGGCCGACCTCACCGGCGCCTCGATCCGGGCGGTCGAGAGGGCCGGCATCGCCTTCGTGCACCAGGAGCTGAACCTCTTCAACGACCTGCTCGCCTACGAGAACATCTTCCTCGGTCAGGAGGAGACCGGCCCGCTCTTCTCGCTGCGCAAGCGGAGCATGGTCGCCAAGGCGCGCGAGCTCTTCGAGCGCCTGGGCGTGGACATCGACCCCATGACCCCGGTCTCCGAGCTCAAGCAGAGCCAGAAGCAGCTGCTGGAGATCAGCCGGGCGCTGTTCTTCGACGCCAAGCTGCTCATCCTGGACGAGCCCACCACGGCGCTCAACACCGCCGAGGTCGAGCACCTGTTCCGGATCGTGCGCGGCCTGCGCGACCAAGGGACGTCGTTCATCTTCATCTCGCACAAGATGCCCGAGATCTTCAGGCTCTGTGACTCCTACACGGTGCTGCGCAACGGCAGCCTCGTGGGGTCCGGCGCGATCGCCGACACCACGCCGCGCGAGGTCACGGGCCTGATGGTGGGCGCGACGCTCTCGGAGCGCGGGGCGTGGGAGCCGCGCGAGACCGGCGAGGTCGTGCTCACGCTCGACCACTACTCGGGCCCGGGGTTCGCCGACGTCTCGATGGAGGTGTCGCGCGGGCAGGTGATCGGCCTCACGGGCCTCATGGGCTGCGGCTCGACCGAGCTCATGCAGTGCCTCTTCGGCATCGGGCGGCCCACGGGCGGCTCGGCCAGCGTGAGGGGCCGGCGGCTGCGCGGCGGCTCGATCCACGAGGCCATGAAGGCGGGCGTGGCCATGCTGCCGAGCGACCGCAAGGAGAACTCCGTGGTGCCGGACATGTCGCTCCTGGAGAACATGTACCTCTCCGAGCACGTGCTCTCGGCGCGGCGCCCGCGGATCAGCCGTCGCCGCGAGCGGGAGCGCTTCGAGCGCTACCAGGGGCTGCTGAGCATCAAGGCGAACTCCTGCGACGACAGCATCCTGTCGCTCTCGGGCGGCAACCAGCAGAAGGTGTTCATGGCGCGCTGGCTCAACACCGACGCCGAGATCCTTCTGCTCGACAACCCCACGCAGGGCATCGACGTGGGCGCCAAGGCCGAGATCTACCACCTGATTCTGGACCTGGCGCGCGAGGGCAGGACGGTGCTCATCAACACGCTCGAGATCCCCGAGCTGCGCGAGGTGGCCGACGTCTGCTACGTGCTCTACGAGGGCCGCGTCGTGAGACGGCTCGAGCACGACGAGATAGACGAGCGGACGGTCATGCTGTACTCGACGAACTCCGTCCAGGACGACCAGCCGGTCGAGACAAGTGAGTGAGGTGCTCCCATGGTGAACGAGAAGCAAGCGGCGCGGCCGGCGGGCCTGTCCGCCGCGCTCGGGTTGGTGAAGAGGTACAGCTTCGTCCTGGTCTTTCTCGCCATCCTGATCGTGTACGCGGTCGCCAACGGCGGCCTCACCCTGAACGCGGGCATGAACGTGCTGCGCCACAGCGCCGTGATCGGCACGATCGCCATCGGCATGGGCATCGTGTGCCTGACCGGCGAGATCGACCTGTCGGTGGGCTCGATGCTCGCGCTCGTGGCGGGGTTCTCGGTGGTGGTGTTCAACGCCACGGACTCCATCCCGCTCACGCTGGTCTTCGCGCTGGCGTTCGGCGCGGCGTGCGGCCTGGTCAACGGCTTTCTGGTGGGCGTGGTCAAGATGCCGGCGTTCATCGTCACCCTGGCCACAATGCTCATCTACCGCTCGGTCGCCCAGTATGCCTGCCAGCACCTCCCCAAGGAGCTGATCGGCAACGGCAGCTCGGTGTACCGCATGTCGAGCGAGCTGTCCTCCTACGACCCGCTCTACACGTTCGGCAACGCGCGCGTGGCCGGCGTGCCCATCGTGGGCCTCGTCATGGTGCTCATGGTGGTGCTGTTCGTGTACGTGTGCACGTCCACCAAGTTCGGCAAGAAGATCTACGCGGTGGGCTCCAACGCCCGCGCCGCGCACCTCGCCGGCATCGGCGTGCCGCTCATGAAGACGCTCGTGTTCACCATCGCCGGCGCGCTCGTGGGCCTCTCCGCCTTCCTGTGGGTGGCCATGAACGCCTCCGCCGACCCGGCCACCACCGGCTCGAGCTACGAGATGTACGCGATCGCCTCGGTGGTGCTCGGCGGCATCAGCATGAGCGGCGGGCGCGGCCGGATGATCGGCGTGCTGTTTGGCGCGCTGTCGTACGACGTCATCGACAAGATCATCATCGCGCTCAAGATGGACGCGCTCATCCAGGACACCATCAAGGGCGTCATCCTGATCGTGGTCATCATGATCCAGGTGGCCGGCCCTCAGCTCAGGGAGTTCTTCGGGCGGCGGCGCGGCACGGGCGGCACGCAGTAGGCGCACCCGCGCGGCGCCGAGCCCGCGAGACCTTTCCCCCTCCGCCCTCCCGCCGGTCCCGAGCGGGAGGGCGGACGTGCGCGCGCCGGAGGGGCCCTCAACCGGAAGCTCCCGTCAATACGCACGCTTTCAGCGGAAGCTCCCGTCTATACGAACGCTTTCGACCCCCAAAGCGTTCGTATCGGCAGGAGCATTCCCGGCGCGCATGGGGCTCGCCCCACGTGGGTATCATGTAGGGGTTGCCCCGGCGGAATGGTAACGGCCACCGGGAGTCGTCGAAAGGGAGACCATGTCTGACACCAATCGTTCCAGCGCGTCGCGCAACTACCTCTTCACCTCCGAGAGCGTCACGGAGGGCCACCCCGACAAGATATGCG
The DNA here is from genome assembly GCF_966187215.1 of Thermophilibacter sp. Lineage (NCBI taxonomy): Bacteria > Bacillati > Actinomycetota > Coriobacteriia > Coriobacteriales > Atopobiaceae > Thermophilibacter > Thermophilibacter sp. The sequence goes on along the minus strand of NZ_CBIFYV010000116.1, from coordinate 51,188 downwards.
ACCAGATATCCGACGCCGTCCTCGACGCGCTTCTCGCCAAGGAGGCGGAGCTCGAGGCCGCGGGCTACGTCTCGCCCACGGGCGCGCCCGCCAGCGTGGAGAACGTGCGCTGCGCGTGCGAGACCTTCGTCACCACCGGCACCGTGGTCGTGGCCGGCGAGATCCGCACCGAGGCCTACGTGGACGTGCAGAAGATCGCCCGCGACGTGATCCGCCGCATCGGCTACGACCGCGCCAAGTACGGCTTCGACTGCGAGACCTGCGGCGTCATCAACATGATCCACGAGCAGAGCCCCGACATCGCGGCCGGCGTGGACGAGTCCTTCGACGCGCACGAGGGAGCGACCGACCCGCTCGACCGCGTGGGCGCCGGCGACCAGGGCATGATGTTCGGCTACGCCACCGACGAGACGCCCGTCCTCATGCCGATGCCGCACTACCTCGCGAGCCGCATGGCCGAGCGCCTGGCCGCCGTGCGCAAGGACGGCACGGTGCCGTACCTGCGCCCGGACGGCAAGACCCAGGTGACGGTGCGCTACGAGGACGACCGCCCCGTCGAGGTCACGGCCGTGGTGGTCTCCACGCAGCACGACGCCGTGGTCACCGACATGGGCGTGGTGCGCTCCGACATGATCGAGCACGTGATCGCGCCGGTGCTCGACGCCGCGGGCATCGCGTGGGGCGACGCGGACGTCTACGTGAACCCCACCGGGCGCTTCGTGGTGGGCGGGCCCATGGGCGACACGGGCCTCACCGGCCGTAAGATCATCGTGGACACCTACGGCGGCATGGGCCGGCACGGCGGCGGCTGCTTCAGCGGCAAGGACTGCACCAAGGTGGACCGCTCGGCCGCCTACGCCGCGCGCTGGGTGGCTAAGAACGTGGTGGCCGCGGGGCTCGCGCGCCGCTGCGAGATCGAGCTGGCCTACGCGATCGGCGTGGCGCACCCGCTGTCGGTCATGGTGGACACGTTCGGCACGGGCGTTGTGGACGATAGCGTGATCGAGGCCGCCGTCGAGAAGGTCTTCGACCTGCGGCCGGGCGCGATCATCCGCGATCTGGACCTGCGGCGGCCGATCTTCGAGAAGACCGCCGCGTACGGCCACTTCGGCCGCGAGCTGCCGGAGTTCAACTGGGAGCGGCGCGACCGCGTGGACGCGCTGCGCGCCGCGGTGGAGGAGCTTCGGTAGGGGAGACACGGGCGGCGGGTCTGTCGTCTTGGAGGAAGGGCGGTCGGTCCCTGGGGGCCGGCCGCCCTTTCGCATGACGGGGCGCCGCCGCAAGCCCCCGGTGCCCGCAGCCGCACTTATTGTTGTCCGGGTGACATTGTGAACATCATCAGCGAATCAGCGGACCTTTGCGTAAGATTCTTGTTAAAGAGCAGGTAAACAGCGCATTCGCCAAATTGTCCTTCGTGACGTTGTTGTGCAAACACAACATTTTGGCTACTGTTAATGACACCGGGGGTACATTGCTGTGCCGGAATGACTGACTCGGGCGCCCGCGCGCCCCGTACGTGGAAAGGGGTAGGGTTCCATGACCCTGCTGGAACTGCTCGCGCTGCTGCGAAAGCACCTCAGGCTGGTGGTGGCGCTCCCAGTTGCGTGCGCGCTCGTCATGGGCGTCTACAGCCTCCTCTTCATGCCCGACACCTACACCGCCACCACGAGCATGTACGTGCTCGCGAGCGCCCAGGACGGCGGTAGCTCGAGCTCGCTCTCGAGCGACCTGTCGGCCTCGCAGATGGTGGCCAACGACGTGGCCACGCTGCTCCAGAGCGACCGCGCCCTCTCCGAGACGGCCTCCGACCTCGGCCTGCAGAGCCTCTCCGACTACGACGTCTCCGTCACCAGCGAGACCACCTCGCGCGTCATCACCCTCACCGTCACCGGTCCCGACGCCCAGACCGCGGCCGACGCCGCCAACGCCATGGTGAGCAACGTCTCCGCCATCGCCCAGGAGGTCATGAGCGTCGAGTCCGTCAACCCGATCGACCAGGCCCAGGCCCCCACGGCCCCCAGCGGCCCCAACCGCGCGCTCTACGTGGCGGTGGCGCTGATGGCGGGGCTGTTCGCCGCGGTGGCCGTCGTCGTGGTGGCCGACATGCTCAACACCAGGGTCCGCGGCCAGGAGGAGGTCGAGGAGCTCCTCGGCATCCCGGTGATCGGCCGCGTGCCCGCCATGAGGGGTGGGATGTAGCCATGCCGAAGAAGGGGAGCACCGACCGCGTCTTCCTGCAGAACTCCATCAAGACGCTGGCGACCAACATCCGCTTCGCCTCCGTGGACGACCCCGTCACGAGCCTCGTGGTCACGTCGTCGGTCCCCAACGAGGGCAAGTCGACGATCGCCGTGGAGCTCGCGCGCGCCATGGCCGGCGGCGGCCAGCGCGTGCTGCTCGTCGAGTGCGACATGCGCCGCCGCACCATCGCCAACATGCTGGGCCTCCACGCGCGCTCGGGGCTCTACGCCGTGCTCTCCGGCCAGGCGGAGCTCGCCGACGCGGTCGTCGAGACCGGCACGCGCGGCCTGCAGTTCCTGGACTGCGAGCCCCACATCCCCAACCCGGTGGACGTCCTCTCGTCCAAGCGCTTCCACCGCTTCGCGCAGGAGCTGCGCGGACAGTACGGCTTCGTGATCTTCGACACGCCGCCGCTGTCGGCGTTCGTGGACGCCGCCGTGCTCTCGTCGGTGGCCGACGCCACGCTTCTGGTGGTGCGCCAGAACTTCGTGCGCCGCGACGAGCTCACGGCCGCCTACGCGCAGCTCCAGAAGGCAGAGGCCAACGTCATCGGCGCGGTCCTGAACTACTGCGAGAGCGAGAAGAGCGACTACTACTACAGCTACTACGCCAAGGGCGAGAAGGGCGGCAAGCCCCGCCGCGAGAGGGACGAGAGCCCGGTCATCACGCCCGCACCCGCGCCCGCCGCACCGGCGCAGAAGGCGCCGGCCCCGCAGGCGGCGCCCGCGGCCCGTCGCGCCGCGGCCCCGGCGGCGACGCGCGGCACGGGGTCCGCGAAGGCCCCGGCGGGGGCGGCCGGCCTGCGCCCGCTGCCCAACGCGCCCGCGGCCTCGCCGGGCTCGACGGCGCAGTTCCTCGCGGGGACCAGCTACCGTCCGCGCGTCCCGGTGGACGACGAGTAGGGCCCGGCGCCGACTCGAACCGCGGCCCGGACAAGGACGGACCACCAGAGATCTCAGCGGGGGGGCGACTTCAATGAGGGACATGCACTGCCACATACTGCCCGGCGTGGACGACGGCGCGCGCGACCTGGAGATGAGCCTCCAGATGCTGGAGGCGGCCCAGGAGGCCGGCGTGACGTCGATCGTGTGCACCCCGCACGCCCGCGACCCCTACTTCGACTACGACGCCATGTGGGAGGCCTACCGCGAGCTCACGGCCGCGACGGGCGACTTCCCCATCCGCATGGGCTTCGAGGTGGCGCACGCCAAGCTCATGGAGCTCGGCGTGGAGGAGTGGGCGCCGCGCCTGGCCTTCGACGGCGGGCGCGAGTTCCTGCTCGAGCTGGACCCGGGCTGTCGCGAGGCCACCTTCCAGGAGTACGAGCGCACGATCTTCGAGCTCCAGGGCATGGGCTACGACGTCATCATCGCGCACCCGGAGCGCTACCGGGCCATCCAGGAGAACACCGACATCGCCGTGCGGCTCGTGCGCATGGGCTGCAAGCTCCAGGCCTCGGCCGACTTCGTGGCCGGCGGCCGCCTGGGCAAGGAGAAGCGCCCGGCCAAGAAGATGTTCGACCAGCGGCTCTACCGCTACATAGCGAGCGACGCGCACCGCCCGGAGCACTACGCCTACCTCAAGGCAGCCGTGCGCGACTATCCCACGAGGGGGGCGCACATGCGCGTGACGTAGGCATCGCGCGGCCGGCCGTTTGCCGTGGCCGCACTCGTCGCGCGCGACGCCCGCGCGCCGTCGAGCGGGGCCACGGCAGGGGACCGGGTCCTCTGCGACATATCTCGTAGGCAGGCGATGGACGCCAGGTGCGCCTCGTATCGGGTCTCGGGAGGATGAATAGCCGTTCGCTTTTTCGGTCTGTCATCGGACTGATGGGTGATGCCCCGACGACATGAGGAGGTCGCGTATGAAGACCTATGTCATGCAGGTGAGCACCGGGCGGGAGCGACAGACCATCGAGCTGCTCGAGCACGTGCTCGGGGGCGGGTCCAAGGCCCGGTTCTTCTCGCCGCGCTATCGCTTTCGCAGGAAGATCAAGGGCGCCTGGGTGCTCACCGAGGACCTGCTAATCCCCGGATACGTGTTCTGCGCCGCGTCCATGCTCGACATCGACGAGGTGGTGGGCCAGCTCAGACGGGTCCCCGCCTTTACCAAGGTTCTCTCCGTGAACGGCAGCTTCATCCCCCTGAACCAGGACGAGGAGTCGTGGCTCAATGCGCTCACCGGCGAGAGCCACGTCGTGGAGCCCTCGTACGGGTTCGTCGAGGGCGACCGCGTGGTCATAACCGACGGCCCCCTGGTGGGGCTGGAGACCCAGATTAAGAAGCTCGACCGTCACAAGCGCCTGGCCTACGTGGAGGTGCACCTTCTGGGGCGCACCAAGCTCGTCAAGGTGGGGGCAGAGATTGTCAGGAAGAGTATCAGCTAGCTCGGGCGCTGCTTGTGGAGAAGGGTGCGGGCCCGCTGCCGTCGAGGATGATGTCACGGCTGTCGCGGCGGAGCGCCTGCGGAACGGCCGGCTGGGCTACCGCGCCGTGAAGCGCGCCTTCGACGTGGCGTTCAGCGCCTGCGCGCTCGTGTGCCTGAGCTGGCTCTTCCTCATCGTGGTGATTGCGATAAAGCTCGACGACCCCGAGGGGCCGGCGATCTTCCGCCAGGTGCGCGTGGGTCGGGACGGGCGCGAGTTCGTGATGTACAAGTTCCGCAGCATGCGGGCGGACGCCGAGGAGCGCCTGGCCGAGCTCCAGGCGATGAATGAGAAGGACGGCCCGGTCTTCAAAATCGCCGACGACCCGCGTGTGACGCGCGTGGGGCGTGTGATCCGGAAGACGTCGATCGACGAGCTGCCGCAGTTCGTGAACATCCTCAAGGGGGACCTCTCCGTGGTGGGCCCTCGCCCCGCGCTGCCAAATGAGGTCGCGGAGTACACGCCGAGGCAGCTGCAGCGCCTGAGCGTGAAGCAGGGGATTACCTGCTATTGGCAGACGCGTCGAAACCGAGACGCGATTCCCTTCGACGAATGGGTCGACCTCGACCTGCTCTACGTCCGCCAGTGCAGCGTATGGACGGACCTCAAGCTGATCGTCCAGACCGTGGGCGTCGTCCTCACGGCGCAGGGGAGCTGATATCCATGGAAAACACTATACACATCGTCCTACTCTCTGGCGGATCGGGTACGCGTCTGTGGCCGCTCTCGAGTGATGAGCGCTCCAAGCAGTTCCTCAAGGTCCTGCGCGACGCCGAGGGTCGGCACGTCTCCATGGTGCAGCGCGCCTTCGGCCAGATCGCGCGCATGGTGCCGGAGGCCGACGTGACGGTCGCCACCTGCGCCGACCAGGAGCGGATGCTGCGCCTGCAGGTCGGCGCCTCCTGCGACGTGGTGACCGAGCCCGAGCGCCGCAACACCGCCCCCGCCATCCTGCTCGCGTGCGAGTACCTGCGCTCAGAGCGCGGCCTGGCGGACGACGAGGTGGTCGTGGCCATGCCCATCGACTCCTACGTGGAGGACTCGTACTTCGCCAAGGTCGCTGATGTTGCCCGCGCGGTTCGTGACGGCGCCGGCGACATCGTCCTGCTCGGGGTGGAGCCGACCTACCCGAGCGAGAAGTACGGCTACATCGTCCCGGAGGCCCCCGAGGGCTCGCCCCGAAAGGTGTCCCGCTTTACCGAGAAGCCCGATGCGGCCACCGCGGCCGAGCTCATCGCGAGGGGCGCGCTCTGGAACAACTGCGTCTTCGGCATGAGGCTCGGCTACGCGCTCGGCGTGCTCGCTCGCTACGGGGAGTTCTCCTCGTACGCCGACCTGCGCGATCGCTACGCGGAGCTCCCCAAGAACAGCTTCGACTACGAGGTCGTGGAAGGGGCGGACTCTGTGGCCGTGGTGCCCTACGCGGGCGAGTGGAAGGACCTCGGCACCTGGAACACCCTCACCGAGGAGATGACAGACGCTGCCTCTGGTTGGACGGTGCTCGACGAGGCGACGTGTCCCGATACTCATGTGATTAACGAGCTCGATTTGCCCGTCGTGATCGCGGGAATACCCGATGTCGTCGTGGTGGCCACCACCGACGGCGTCCTCGTCTGCTCGAAGGAGCAGAGCCCGAGACTCAAGGAGCTCGTTGCAAGGATTGATGATGCCCGATAGTAAGAGACCAAGGGTAGCGCTTGTCCACGACTGGCTCGTCCAACAGGGTGGGGCCGAGCGTGTGCTCAAGTGTCTCCACGAGATGTGGCCTGACGCCCCAATCTACACGCTCGTCTACGACGAGGGGCGCGCACCCGCTTGGTTGCGCGACTGCGACGTCCGTACCACCTACATCCAGCGGTGGCCGGGTGCCAAGCGCCACCACAAGCTTCTGCTCTCCTTCATGCCACGCGCCTGGGAGGCGCTCGATCTCACCGAGTACGACCTTGTGATCAGCTCCTGCGCGAGTTGCTGCAAGGGCGTGCTCACGCGGCCGGACGCCACGCACATCTGCTGCTGCTACTCGCCCACGCGCTACGTGTGGGATCTCTACTACGAGTACCTAGCCGGTGCGGGAGCTATCAAGCGCCTTTTCATGCCCCGCATCATCCACAAGGTGCGGATGTGGGACTTCCTCGCCGCGCAGCGCGTGGATGAGTTTGTCGTGGACTCCGACTTCGTGGGCAAGCGTGTGGAGAAGTTCTACCGTCGTCATGCCACGACGATTTATCCCGGCGTCGACATTGACAAACAGGAGGTCAGGGACACACCCGAAGACTACTACCTCGTCGTGTCCAGGTTCGTGGGGTACAAGCGGGTTGACATCGCCGTCGACGCCTGCAACCGTCTTGGACGCAAGCTTGTGGTCATCGGCTCAGGTGGAGAGGACGAGGAGCGCCTTCGCGCCTCGGCCGGTCCCACCGTGCGATTTCTGGGACGCGTCTCCGACGAGGAGATGCGCGAGTGGTACGCCGGGGCAAGGGCCTTCCTCTTTCCCGGCATGGAGGACTACGGTCTCACTCCCGTCGAGGCCATGGCGGCTGGTGTTCCCGTGCTCGCCTATGGGAAGGGCGGCGCGCTCGAGACCGTATCCGATGGCCGCACCGGCCTCTTCTTCTATCAGCAGGACGCGGACGGCCTCTGCGCCTGCATCGAGCGCTTCGAGGCGGAGGGGGTCTCCCTCAGCCGCCAGGAGATACACGAGTACAGCAAACGATTCTCAGAGGCCAACTTCGTCAAGGAGTTCCGCGCCTTTGTGGACAAGACCCTGGAAGAGAGAAAGGCATAGCATCCCATGAAGAAGGCTCTCATCACCGGCATCACCGGCCAGGACGGCAGCTACCTCGCCGAGCTCCTCGTCGAGAAGGGCTACGAGGTCCACGGCATCGTCCGCCGCTCCGCCGAGCACACCACCGGCCGCATCGACCACCTGATCTCGGCGGGCTCGGTGACGCTGCACGACGGCGACCTGTCCGACTCCTCCTCCATCGTCCGCGTGATGGGCGAGGTGCGCCCCGACGAGGTCTACAACCTCGCCGCGCAGAGCCACGTGGGAGTCTCGTTCGACGCGGCGGAGTACACCGGCGACGTGGACGCCATCGGCGTCCTGCGCGTGCTCGAGGCCGCCCACATCCTCGGCATGGACAAGACGTGCCGCATCTACCAGGCCTCGACCTCGGAGCTCTACGGCAAGGTGGAGGAGGTGCCCCAGAACGAGGAGACCCCGTTCCACCCGTACAGCCCCTACGCCGTGGCCAAGCAGTACGGCTTCTGGATGGTGAGGGAGTACCGCGAGGCCTACGGGATGTTCGCCTGCAACGGCATCCTCTTCAACCACGAGTCACCGCGCCGCGGGGAGAGCTTCGTGACGCGCAAGATCACCCTCGCCGCCGCGCGCATCGCCGAGGGGCTGCAGGACCACCTCGAGCTCGGCAACCTCGACAGCCTGCGCGACTGGGGCTACGCCAAGGACTACGTCGAGTGCATGTGGCTCATCCTACAGCAGGACGAGCCGGACGACTTCGTCATCGCCACGGGCGTCCAGCACTCCGTCCGTGAGTTCGTGGAGTGGTCCTTCAGGCACGTGGGCATCGAGCTGCGCTGGGAGGGCTCGGGCGTCGACGAGAGGGGCTACGACAAGCAGACAGGTAGGATGCTGGTGTGCGTGAACCCGGCCTTCTACCGTCCGACCGACGTCGTGAACCTCTGGGGCGATCCAACGAAGGCGAGGACGAAGCTCGGCTGGGACCCTCAGCGCACCAGCTGCGAGGAGCTCTGTCGCATCATGGTGGAGCACGACCTCGAGCTGGCGAAGCGGGAGGCGAGTCTCCTGTGATGAGCGGCGGCAATAGTGTGCTGATCTTCGGAGTATCCGGCTTCGTGGGCGGCTACCTCACCCGCGAGCTCAAGACGCACGGCTACAAGGTGTTTGGGTCGGATAGGGGCGGGTCCTCGTCGGATACGTCGCTAGATGCATACTGCGGCTGCGATGTCACCGACTCGGCGGGGGTCGCGAGGGTGGTCGAGGAGCTCACGCCCTCCGTCATCGTGAACCTAGCAGCAGTCAGCTCGGTTGGCCAATCATGGAGGATGCCCCAGGCGACCGTGTCCGTCAACGTCAACGGAGCGCTTAACATCTTGGAGGCGGCCAAGGCGATGGAACGGCCCCCGAAGGTTCTGCTCGTGGGCTCAAGCGAGGAGTACGCTCCCAGCACCAAGCCTCTCAAGGAGACAGATCCGCTCGACGCCACGAATCCCTACGGCATCTCGAAGATCGCCCAGGAGAGGTTCGCGGAGATTTACTGCGAGCGTTACGGTTTGAAAGTCTACCTAACACGCTCCTTCAACCACACGGGAGTGGGCCAGACCGCGAGTTTCGTCCTGCCGAGCTGGTGCAAGCAGGCCGCCGACATCCAACGTGTAGGTAGGCCGGGATTCATGCGAGTCGGCAACTTGGACGTCTCTCGCGATTTCTCGGATGTCAGAGACATTGTCAGGGGCTACCGCATGCTTGTAGAGAGTGACCATTATGGACAAGCGTATAATTTCGGTAGTGGGGAAAAGCATTGTCTAAAGGAACTCCTCGACTATGTTACAGCACTTGGAAATGGCAATATAGAAATCCAATCGGATGAAAACCTGCTTCGTCCGAGCGATAACCCTGTTGTATGGGCAGACTGCTCTAAAGTCGAACGTGATATCGGCTGGCGTGTCCGGTATCCAATCGAAGAAACAATACAATCCATTTTTAACTCGTATCTTAATCAGAGTTTAGTATAACCATGAGAATACTATTGATTAGCTCTCTATACCCGCCAAATGTAGTTGGAGGGGCTGAGATAAGTGTAGAGAAGCTGGCAACGCAGCTAGCCGGCATGGGGCATAAGGTGTATGTTCTTACCACTGGGGAGACTGACAGGGAGTCATTGCGCGATACCGGAGTTGCGGTAGTTGAACGACGGTTTAATAATATTATGTCGTTTTGGGAGTTTAAGCACTCGGCGTTTAGTAAAAGAGTAATTTTTAAATTAATAGATTATTTTAACGTGCTAAACAAAGCCATATTGATGAGAGTAATACAAGATATCCAGCCCGATGTAATACATGCAAACAACATATACGGAATCAGCCCCGTTGTTTGGCAGGTTGCTTATTACAGCAAAGTTCCTCTTGTACAAACATTGAGGGATTATTACTTTGTTTGTCCTAAAGCAAATCTTATGAGACACGGATTAGCTACGTGCAGTAATCCATTATTTGTCTGCAAGCTGTTTCGATTGTTCTACAGGCGTCAGTCAAGAAGTGTTACAGCACTGACGGCACCCTCGTCTTATACTCTGAAACAGTTTGTCGATGAGCGATACTTTGAGAATGCGATACAGGAAACAATTTATAACGCAATCGATATCGAACCAAAACGTTTTGAAGCACTATCTGCCCTAAGAACAGTCTCTCGCCCAGATAATGGCGCGTTCAACGTTGTGTTCGTGGGGTCGCTTATAGAATCAAAGGGCGTTCGCGTTTTGTTAAAGGCGATAGATAAGGTCGATTCGTCTTTTGTATTTCACTTTGCTGGGAAGGGTCGGCTGCTGCCAGAGGTGGAAGAATTTGCACGATGTCATGACAATATTGTAATACACGGATTCTTAAGCGAGGACAAGCTGAATCGTCTGTTGTCTGAAATGGATGTGCTAGTCTGTCCTTCGATTTGGCCCGAACCGTTCGGCAGAGTAGTTCTCGATGCATATAAATCATGCTTGCCAGTCATATGTACCAATTCGGGAGGGCTTCCAGAATTGGTAATCGATAACGTGACAGGCCTGATAGTTGAGCCAAATAACGCAGGGCAGTTGGCTCAAGCGATAATAGAAATAAAGGGTTGGGAATGGTCTGAAGATCGCGTTAGGGCGATGGAGAAGAATCTCGAGAGGTTTTCTATTGCATTTCAAGCAAATCAATTCGTGGAGTTATATAAGCAGATTATTTGACTGTGCTGACGCGCGATGAAGCGGCGGTGAAAGAGATCGCATGAACAATAGTAAGCGGATTGCTATTAGCGGTGTTTTTGCTGAACGGCCTTTAACGGGAGTGACGAGGTATTGCTGGGAAATCATCAAAGCATTGGATAGAAAACTACCAGCAGATATAACGGTAGATTTCGTAATTCCAGCCGGTGTCAAGGTGCCGTACGCGTTCTCCCATATACGTACGGTTGAATACGGAAGAAACATTCGCTTTCTTTGGATCAACTACTACTTTCTTAGATATTTAAGAAAGTTTGACGCAATAGGACTTAATATCGGAGTAAATGTACCTTGGCTGCGTCCTGATATTGCATTAATATATGATGTCAATTCAATAGTAAATAAACAGTATTTCAGCCGATATCATGTTATGAAAACGACGTTCGAGAAGAGCCTTGCGGCAAAAAAGGCAAAGCTCCTTCTCACCATCTCCGATTTCTCGAAATGTGAGATATCAAGAGTGCTGGGCGTTGATGGGGATAGGATACGAGTCATTCCGTGCGCTTGGGATCATGAGACTAAAGTCGAAGCGGACTTAAGTGTTTTAGGGAAATGGAAGATAGACCCAGGCAATTACTATTTCTCTCTATCGAGTATTGCGCCAACTAAAAATTTCAAGTGGGTCATAGAGTCCGCCAAACGTAACCCTCGCTTTCAATACGTTATAGCGGGCTCGACGGATCCAAAATCTTTTGGTTCCTCTGCCTTAGAGTTCGGTTGCGACAACATCTTGTATGTCGGAAGAGTGACAGATGGTGAGGCTAAAGCCCTGATGAGTTTTTGCCGAGCGTTTCTCTTCCCGTCATTTTATGAGGGCTTTGGAATTCCCCCGTTGGAGGCGCTTGCCTGTGGATCTCCGATCGTTGTCGCGGATATTCCAGTGATGCATGAGGTGTTTGGCAATCTGGCGACATATATCAATCCGTATAATTATGACTCATCGGGCGAGTTCTGTGTAAAACCTCCCGATCAAGTTCTGACCCAGTCCGTGCTCGGGCGATATCGCTGGGATCGCTCGGCATCCCTGCTCCTAGAGGTCTTGGAAGAGCTTGTAAAATGACTATTCTTTTCGTTCACACGTATTACTATCCTGAGATTCATGGCGGTGCGGAGATTAGCGTTCTTAAGCTTGCAGAGGAATTGGTAAAAAAAGGACATAGATGTTGCGTATATTGCACAAGTAATTGTGATAGTGATGAAATTATAAACGGGGTTGAGATCTATCGAAGAAAAAGCATGGTCCGCTCAAATGCAGATATGCTGGGTGTATTCAAACGGCCAGCTCATTTTCTGGGAGAAGTGTCATCACCGAAGGTGAAATCTCAGATAAGTAGCATTATTGACACATGTAAGCCAGACATAGTACATACAAACTGTCTGTACTATCTATCATCTAACGTATGGAAAGTATCGCATCGTAGGGGTATTCCGATTGTTCAAACAATTCGGGATTATTTCTTTTCGTGCTTTCGTGGGTTTTCGACGACGGATCGTGAGCGTTGTGCGCAATGCATGGTGCCATCGTTTGCATGCAATGTATTTAAGAGGAGGTATCGCAACGTCTCAAAAACCGTCAGCGTCGTAACAGCACCTTCATCATTTACCTTAGGCAACATGATAGACCAGGGTCTTTTTTCGAGCTCAGAATCGGTGGTCATTCCCAATGCCATCGATTTTGAGGAGGCATCGGTTTTGGATTGCATTCAAGCACATAAGCATCGTGATAGAGAAACGTTCAATTTTGCATTCTTGGGAACCTTGTCAGAAAAGAAAGGTATTAAATGGCTGTTGAGATCATTTCAAGACCTTTCTGATCAGAAAGTCCGTCTTTTTATCGCGGGAAAGGGGGAACTTGAAGATTTAGTCAGAAAAGCAGCATCGACTGACGAAAGGATTTCCTTTAAGGGGTTTCTAGCTGAAGAAGGGATATCAGAGCTGCTCCGAATGTGTGACGCTCTTATTGTTCCCTCCATCTGGGATGAGCCTTTTGGACGGGTTGTGTTAGATGGATTCAAAAACGGAGTACCGGTTCTCGCATCTCGGTCGGGTGGTCTTCCTGAAATAGTATCAGATGGCGTAAACGGTTTCTTGGTGTCGCCTAACAGCAAGAATGATTTGATTAGTGCTATGAATAGAATACAAAATCCTGAAGTGTACCGTTTATTGTGTGATGGAATTTACCCAACAATTAGCAGGTATTCAATTGGGGAGCAGGCTAACAGATTTGTCCGTTTATATGAAGCCTATGCTGGTCTAGCTGGAAAGCTGTGATAAACAACAATGGCCATGTTAATTATCCTCACATCGCTAATGACTGCGGCATTAGTCTATGTCATAGATAGGAATTGGTATAATCCAGTATGTGTGTTTAGCATCCTGTGGCTTGTTTTGACGTTACTGTATGGATTGCAGTTGTTCGGAATTAAGAGCGCTAGGGAATCCACATTTTCAATTGTTCTAGTCGGATTGATTAGTTTTGTTGTAGGGTATCTTTTCTCAATGATATTCCGAAAGCGGCAGACAGCTGCTTTCGGAATAAGAGTTGACTGTATTTCGGCAGGCGCAAATCAGAATCTTTTAAAAGTTGCCGTATCTATTGTGGCTATTTACTACATATTCGAAGCCCTGATGATTCTTAGATTGCTCTCATCGGGAGTGTCGTTGTTTGACATCAGAACCGCTTTTCAAGGTTATGCAAGTTACTCATTTAGCGATGTCCTTCTCAGCCTGAGATCCGGGGCGCTCTATTCGTGGTTTATTATTCCTCTCTACAATACCTGCGTTGTATTAGCGGCTATCAATCTCTTTTATGGTCGCCGAGATCCTTATGTTATCCTGGCGTCTCTTTTTTGCGTTTTGGTAAGGACTCTGTTTGAAGGGTCGAGATTCGCAATCTACAATCTTGCTATTTTCGTTTTTTTCTCATTTTTGATTTCGAAAAAAAAGATTGTAATCAGCCGGAAAACAAAGAAAGTGTTAGTTGGTGTAATTGCGCTAGGCGTCGTCTTGGTTCTTGCCGTCACTGTGACTCGAATTAGCTCTGGTGAAAAGACCATTGCGGAAGAGCTCTATATGTACATGACGTGCTGTTTTCCACTGCTAGACTTCTGGACTAATTCAAGCTTACCCATGACGAATGGATCAACATCGTTTTATGGTGTTCTGCAACCTTTTGCGATTGTTCTTCAGAATCTTGGATTTGATACATCGTGGTATACGGCTGGGGCAGACAACATTGCGCGATTCGAAAGTTTTGTTCCAATCAGACATCGAGGTTACTCTGATAATTGGAATGCATTTATTTCGGCGTTTGGGTATCTCTATGTTGATGGAGGATGGGTCGGTGTCGTTTTAGGGATGTCGGCTCTCGGCTTAGTTTCGGGGCTTATTTATAGCAAAATGCAAGGACTTAGTTTTGAGAACGGCAGGAATACCTATGTTCGCTGGTTGGCATTGTATCTTATGATTCTTGAGTTCGTGATGATGACAATGGTTAGATGCTCCTTTTCCGTTGCCTCCTTTTCAATAACATTCATATATATATTGATATTTACGTCTACTTTTACCGCAAAACGCTGTCGTTCTTCATACGATGTGTTACACCACTAGAACAAGAGCGAAAATCCGTCAGGGGCTTATCAATGCCGCCAACGCGAAACTTCGTTTTCCGTATCGGTTCGCCCCAGAAAAATGATTGCCGAGCCAAGGTGCGATCGCTAGGCTTCTAAAGATTACCTGTATGGTCGCTGGCTTTCTGGTAGTGATGTATCGGTTTTCATAACTTCGAATTATGTTGAGTGGAAAACTGATAATGGGACGAAGTCGTCATTTTGAATTCAGTGTCTATTTGCATCTTTTGCCCCTCCTTAAGGCTGTATTTGTAGTGTGAGCTCTATATGCATACTTTGTAGTTAAGATATATATGAAAACTTCACGAAAAGAGTAGCTTTGACGAGTTTAAAAATTAACTTTCTTTACAACGTCGCCTACCAGCTGCTAACAATCGCGTTGCCGCTCGTGACTGCCCCGTACCTCTCACGAGTGCTGGGGCCGGAGGGAATGGGGACGTACTCGTACACCTACTCGGTGGCTTATTACTTCGTCCTGTTCGCTATGCTCGGCGTCAACAACTACGGGACCCGGGCGGTCGCGTCTGCGCGCGACGATGAGGGTGACCTGAGGATGACCTTTTGGAGCATATGGGCGCTCCAGGCAATCCTAGCGCTCCTTTGCTCCGCCCTCTATATCGGCTACTCCTTCGTGGCCGGCGACGCGGTCCTCTCCCTGCTGTGGGTCCCGTACGTCATCTCGGCCGCCCTCGACGTCAACTGGCTCTTCTTCGGCCTCGAGAGGTTCAAGGTCACGGTCGTAAGGAACTTCGCGGTCAAGCTCGCCACGTTCGTCCTGACGTTCGTCATCGTGAGGGGGGAGAATGCCCTCGAGCACTATCTTATCCTCATGTCCGTCAGCTTCTTCGCGTCCGCCGCTATGCTCTGGCCGTTCGTCCTTCGAGAGGTGAAACCATGTCTTCCGGGGGGAAGGGAAGTCCTCTCGCACCTGAAACCGAACCTCGTCCTTTTTGTTCCCGTGATTGCAGTGAGCCTCTATACTGTGCTCGACAAGGTGATGTTGGGGCAGATGGCAGGCATGAGCGAGTCTGGCATCTTCGAGAACTCACTGAAGATTGCCCAGGTACCGTTCTCTCTTATCACGGCACTCGGGACGGTGATGCTGCCTCATGCCGCGAACCTCTTTGCGTCCGGGAAAACTGAGGAGGGGAAGCGCTACATTGCGCCTTCGATGTGGTTCGCGCTGCTCCTCTCCTCGGCATTCACGTTCGGCCTTATCGCGATTACCCCTGAGTTCGTGCCAGTGTTCTTCGGAGAGAGGTTCTCCACATGCGCTGTCGTGATGCCAGTGATTGTGCTCGAGATGCCCTTCATGGCGTGGGCGAACGTCATAAGGACCCAGTACCTCATCCCTGCCCGGAACGATAGGGCCTACGTCGCCTCGGTGATTGTCGGCGCCATTCTCAACGTCGTGGTGAACGTCTGCCTCATTCCCCGGCTGGGCGCTCTCGGCGCGGGGATTGGGACGCTGGCGGCGGAGATCTCCGTCTGTTTGATTCAGACCGCCGCCGTTGCCGGGAGGCTCCCGATAGCGCGGTACCTCGCGGAGTCGGTCCCCGGCTTCGCGATCGGCCTGATTATGCTCATGATCGTCAGGGGATTCGCGACGGTTCTTCTTGGCGGCGTTTTGGGGCTCGTCCTTGAGATTGCCGTCGGGGCGGCCGCTTTCGCTGCCATCGCCTCGGCCTGGTTTGCGGTCTCAAAGAACCAGTACGCGGAGGAGCTGCTGTGCCCCCTGGTGAGGAAACTTGCCAGGGGGCTGTGCAGAAAGTGATTCGGCCTAGCGCAAAGGGCGCTTCGGACTGATCAATGTGCCCCCAGCTATTTCTGAGCCTGGGGCTCCCAGTAACTGTGTCTATCTGCATCGATATCTGGGGTAATCATAGAAACGCTCTCAGACATAGACACTCGTTCGTTGACAACCGAAGAGAAGGAGAAGATTGACATGAGGATTGCCGTAGCGGGTCTCGGTTACGTCGGGCTGTCGGTGGCGGTGCTGCTGAGCCAGCACAACGAGGTGCGGGCGCTCGACGTGGTGCCGGCCAAGGTCGAGATGGCCAACCGGGGGGAGTCGCCGATTCGCGACGCCGAGATCGAGCGGTTCCTGGCCGAGCGGGAGGGGAGGGGCCTCTCGCTCCTGGCCACGACCGACCCCGCCGAGGCGTATGCCGGCGCGGAGTACGTGGTGGTGGCGACGCCCACGAACTATGACACGGAGCGCAACTTCTTCGACACCTCCGCCGTGGAGGCTGCGATGGACGCGGTGCGCGCGGTCAACCGGGAAGCCTGGATTGTCGTGAAGTCGACGGTGCCGGTGGGCTACACGGAGCGCGTGAGGGCGGAGCGCAGTGACGACCGCGTGATCTTCTCGCCCGAGTTCCTGCGGGAGGGGCACGCGCTGTATGACAACCTGCACCCGTCCCGCATCGTGGTGGGGGCGCCCAAGGGCGATTCGGACGCCGTGGCTGCCGCCGAGCGCTTCGCGGCCCTTCTCGCCGAGGGCGCCGACCCCGCGGAGCGCGTACGCGAGAACGCTGACGGCACGATCGGCATCCCGACGCTTGTGCTCGGCCCCACCGAGGCAGAGGCGGTGAAGCTCTTCGCCAACACCTACCTGGCGCTGCGCGTGGCCTACTTCAACGAGCTCGACACCTACTGCGAGGTGCGCGGGCTCGACACGGCCGGCGTCATTCGCGGGGTGTGCCTGGAGCCTCGCATCGGGAGCCACTACAACAACCCCTCCTTCGGCTACGGCGGCTACTGCCTGCCCAAGGACACCAAGCAGCTGCTCGCCAACTACCGCGACGTGCCGCAGAACCTGATCGGCGCCATCGTGGACTCCAACAGGACGAGGAAGGACCACGTAGCCGACGAGGTGCTGAGGAGGGTCAACGAGCTGGTGTACTCCGGGGTCGAGGCGCCGGTCGTGGGCGTCTACCGGCTCACGATGAAGAGCGGCTCGGACAACTTCCGCGCCTCGAGCGTGCAGGGGATCATGAAGCGGGTCAAGGCCAGGGGCGTGCCCGTGGTCGTCTACGAGCCCACGCTCGACGCGCCCGACTTCTTCGGGAGCGAGGTCACGCACGACCTGGGCGCCTTCAAGTCCCGCTGCGACCTCATAGTCGCCAACCGCTGGAGTGACGACCTCGCGGACGTGGCGGGGAAGGTCTACACGAGAGATCTCTTCCGGAGGGACTAGGAGCCTGCTTTGTCGTGGGCCTGACGAAATAAGATAGTTGCTTTACCCGGGAATTGAACTTGACCGGGGTATGGAGCTTGCCAACGGCGCCATTTTAGTTTGCCAGAACTGCGAATTGGTTCGGATGCATCCTTATTTCCACTTTTTCTCAGATTGATGTTGCTTTGACTTATGATTCAGCTGATGAATGGTGGGGGAGTCGAGCGCATGGAGTGCTTCTCGCCTCGCCCGGAGATTACTTTTAGCATCAGTCCTTAGTGTTTCTCGGTATTACTTGTACTTTGATAACTGATTTCGGAGGTTGCGTTGTCTTTTGGAGACACTCTTGAGCGTTGGAGCGCCAACATCGATGACGAGGGGAGGGCGTCCCTTGAGCGCCTTCTTGCTGACCGAGCTATGTTTGAGGATGCGTTTGCACATGATCTAAGATTTGGCACTGGTGGCTTGCGCGGGAAGGTTGGTATTGGCCCCAATCGTCTCAATGTTTGGACGGTGGGAAAGGCTACCCAAGGCTTAGCAGACTATCTCAAGGCGAACTTCGTGGAGCCCTCCGTTGTCATAGCTCGTGATAGCCGAAGGGGCGGGGAGGACTTCTCTTGGCGTGCTGCCGAGGTTCTGGCGGCAAATGATATTGTCGTGCACATTCTGGGACTGGCGTCTACGCCGGAGCTATCCTTTGCGGTGCGAGATTTGGGATGCTCTGCCGGCGTGTGTGTGACGGCCTCCCATAATCCTGCCGAATACAACGGCTACAAGGTCTACGGGTTGGATGGTTGCCAGATCACGACAGAGGCGGCGCGGCAGATCCAGGCTTCGATAGACGCTGCTGACACCTTCGAAGGGGTTTCTCGCTTGGCGTATGAGGACGCGGTTTCCCGTGGAGTCGTCCAGGTAGCGGATGCGGGAACGCGAGGGCGCTATTTTGATGCTGTGCGTGACCAGCTCGTCGGTATTGACTGCTCGGGGCTCAAGGTGGCGTACACGCCGCTCAACGGGACGGGCGGGTTCTATGCGCCCGGGCTGCTGCGAGGCATGGGCGTTGACGTCTTGGTGGTGCCCGAGCAGAAGGGGCCCGACGGGGAGTTTCCAACGTGCCCCAAACCCAACCCCGAGGTTCCTGCTGCCATGGAGCTGGTGACCACGCTCGCACAGGAGCGTGGCTGCGATCTAGCTCTTGCGACCGACCCGGATGCCGACCGCGTGGGCGTGGTGGTTCCGCATGAAGGCTCGTGGAGGCTGCTTTCCGGTAACGAGGTGGGGGAGCTTCTGTTTGACTGGCTGCTCGCACGCGCGGCTTCGCGAGGTGAGGACCTCTCGCGGTTCGTGTGCGCGACGACGGTGGTCTCGGCTCCGCGTGCCGATGACATCGCGCGTGTCTGGGGCGTGCAGCTGCGACGCACGCTCACGGGGTTCAAGTTCATCGGCGAGCAGATCGGCCTTCTCGACGCTGCGGGGGAGGCCGACCGGTTCCTCTTCGGTCTCGAGGAGAGCTGCGGCTACCTCAAGGGGTCCTACGTGCGCGACAAGGACGGCGTCGAGGCGCTGGCGCTGGTGTGCGAGATGGCGGCTGACTATCGGGCGCGTGGCATGGACCTTGTTGAGGCGCTCGAGGACCTTGCACGGCGTGTGGGATTTCAGGCGGGGAAGCAGCTAACGATCCCGTTTGAGGGGGCGGATGGTTCGGAGCGGATGACGTGGCTGATGGCGTCGCTGCGCGCTGAAGCACCTGAGACGGTTGCGGGCCAAAGAGTCGAATCCATCGTTGACTACTCGAACGGGGCGCCCATGCCCGTTGTCAATCCTTTGCCATACGACCCCGAGCAGACGCTTTCCCCAACTGACATGCTCGAATGGCGTCTCGAGGGAGGCTCGCGCGTGTTGGTTCGTCCGAGCGGCACCGAGCCCAAGCTCAAGGCGTACTGCTTTGCCAAGGGTGCGAGCGAAGGCGGGGCCGAGGCGGCTGTTGCGAGCCTTTCTGGCGGTACGCGCGACATTCTCGCTATCAGGGCGGAGCTGTAGGTGAGGGGCTCTTTCTCCCATGCATCGCCAGTTTTTCGATGAGGGGGCAGCAATGAATTCCCTCAGATTCTTATGCGTTATGCCGTTGATCTTGGCCCAAACACTGGTGATTGATGAGGTGAATTAATTGAGTATGGATAAAGATGCGGCTCCGCTATACCTGTCTCGCAAAGATGCTCTGGCTAGCGTTAGCAGCTGGTATGAACGCTGGGAGCAATGTTGGCGACCAAGCACTCTCCTGATTTCTGGATTTGGGCTTGCGGGAAAGACATCCTTCATACGAAATGACGTTGCACCCCTGCTTTCCGATGCGTCTAACGTGCATAAATCAGAAACAAGGGTGGCGTTTGTCCACGTTGACTACGATGCGTTCGACCATTATCCATCTGAAGTCGATGTGCTGCTTGCGGTTCGAAATGGGCTCGCTGAGTATGGATTTCTGACCCCTCATCTGGACTGCGGCCTTCGGGCCTATCATGAGCGCGTCGACTCGTCGCCGTTTGCCAAGGCCCGCCTTGGAGCGCACGGCGTTGCTTCCGGTGTTTTGGGCCTAGGTGCTGCGTTTGCCGAGGCCCTGGCTTCGACGTCAACGGATGCAATCAGTATTGCCGCAGAGGCATTGGGTCTAGCCGCGGGATTTGCCGGTACTGGTGAGTTACTACAGGCCATAACGGACCGCCTCAGCAGACCGGTGGATGTAGAGAACTTCCTCAGCAGCGTTCCGGATTCTACGCTTATTCAATATCTGATCCCACTGTTCGCCGATGACCTCGGCGCTATTGGCGTGCGACCGTGCAATGGTAACGTGAGCCGGGCGGCGTGCATTGCTCTCGATGGGATCGGTGGGTCTTTTGGTGTGCAGGAGGGAGCCTGGGAACTTTCTTTTGCCAAGGCGACGAACTCTATGACCATACTGTCAGCCCGTGCTTTTCCGAATGAATGTAAGGATGTTCGGAGGGTTGACCTTGATCTTGTTCGTGAAGAGACCATGTGCGAGTTGGTTAACCAGTACAACGTTAATACCGGCCTGCGTGATTTCCTTCTTCGCGGAAACGACGGCCATCCTGTCTCTCTCGGCCTTGCGCGCCTCTGCCTCGACACCATCAAGCATGGGTTGGGAACCGAGAGCGAACTCATCAATTACATCCAGAGGTTCAAAGCTGGTGCCCATGGCAATCAAGAGCTTACGCCGGAGGCCGTAACGAGCACTCTTGCGCGTGACGTGCTGAGGGTACAGCTCAATCATCTGCCTAATGACGTAGTCCAAGTAATCTACGTCTTGGCATGGTTCGAGGCTGTTGATCCCTACTGGCTGATCAAGAAGCTGAGCATGCTCCAACCGCATTCG
Source organism: Thermophilibacter sp. (assembly GCF_966187215.1). Lineage (NCBI taxonomy): Bacteria > Bacillati > Actinomycetota > Coriobacteriia > Coriobacteriales > Atopobiaceae > Thermophilibacter > Thermophilibacter sp. Next base: position 30,307 of record NZ_CBIFYV010000116.1, on the reverse strand, counting down.
CACGCCTTGCATTTGTGTCGGTCGCTGCCCTATGTCATTGCCGAGGGCGAACACTCGTGGCACGTGCACGCACTTATCGCTCACTTTATTCGCCAGGAGTGCGATGTGTTTACCGTCGAGTCGCTCCAGTCGCTCTTAAGAGGGTGTGTCCCTTCTCTTGCAAGGTATGGGGAGAGCGAGGACAACCGACGCATCAGAGAGGTTATTGTTAGGCTGCAGTCCCACAGGGTTCTTTATGCTCTGGGAGGTATCGACGATGCAGCGGCTGTTGCCCTGCCATACGTCACGCTCGACGGCGGGCTCGAGAGGTGGGCAGGGTACTTCAAGGTCAAGTGGAATGGATCTGAACGGTGTCTCTCGGAGTTCGAGGACATGGTTGACCTGTACCTCTCGTGGAATGAGTCGATGCGCGGCGGGGGTTCGGTAAAGGAGCTGGACAGGGCAGAGAGGCTCAACGTCGTCCTGGATGAGCTTAGGGGGCTTGCCAAGAACGCCAGCCTTTCTGCGGGCGCTCTTGAAAAGCTCGAGCTTCTCCGCGCCAAAGCGCTTGTGCGCTGCGGCGCGATTGGCAGCGACGTGTACCGGCACACCTCGAAGCTCGGGTATCACAGGGAGGCGCTCAGAAATGAGATGAAGGCGCTCAAGCTCAGGCTTGGGATGTCGAATACCGTAATTGACCAGACGCTTGTGGACAACATCAATTCTGTGGCTGTGTCCGCGTATCGTCTCCTGGGATATGAGTACTCCATTCCGCTTCACTCGATAGCCCTTCTCGCATATGGACGCTGCAAAGATCAGAACAAGACGTTCGAGGGAAGGCTTCTGAGAAACTGGGCCACTACGCTCTACTCCTGTGCGGCCGACATCGGCAAGGGCCTCTACAGAGCGCCGAAGTCTACAGAATTTGCCATAAGCTTTGATCCTGGGACGCTGCTCTCTGATGCGGAGGCGCTCTGTGATGCGGCCGCTCGGATAGATTCGGGAGGCGAGTGGGCAGCGCTCATGACGAAGGCAGAGTGTTTCTTGCAGGGCGGCGAATCCGAGGAGGCGTTGGCGGAGCTCGACCGAGTCTGGAATCGCATAGAAGAAAAGGGCGCCGTTCGGTCGACGCATGCGAGCCGCTGTCTATATCTTCGGGCAAGAGTCGAAATGGAACGCGGCAAAGCAGAGAGACTGTCTCAGGCGTTCGAGGACGCTCTCCGCGCTTTTGATATTCGGTATCAGGCGGGACGATTCAAAACGGATACCGAGAAGTCGTATGAGCAAATCTGCTCAATAAAAGACCAGTTTATCGCTATGGACTTATCGGCCCCAGAGGTTCCTGAGAAGACCCGAAATGCACTGTGTGATATCAAGCAGCTGGCGGAGGGTCGAGTCAGTGCTGGCGGAGATCGGGAGGAACGCTGTCTTCTCGATGATGAGCGCTCGAGCCTTCATGAGATAGTCACGGGGCTTGTCGGTCTACTTGGTTTTGACCGAACGAGTGTGTACCAGACCGAGATGAACAAAATTAGGAACAAGTAATAATCTGTCGGTTTACCGAGTGGATGGTATTGATTCGGTCCCGGCTGCGGAAAACCGCGCCGGCTATGAGTGCGCAGCGGAGGTTGTCTTCAAGGTAACCTCCGCTTACTTAAGAGGCTCAATTTAATGTCAACAAGAACATCTGCTGAACTCGTAATAACGCGGGGGGGGGGTGCTCCAAGGCATTGTGCCGCGGGGGCGCTCGCCGCCCGGCCGTTTGATGCGTCGATGAATCCACCAACATAGAACAGGAGAGTCAACCATGGGCAAGTCTCAGAAGATCCAGGACGAGGTCAGCATCAACCAGGAGTTCCAGAGCTACCTCGACCAGTGCCAGGCGAAGGTCAGCCAGCGCTGCAAGGACGAGTTCGGAAACTTTGACGATCAGGTCGAAAAGTACTACCAGGGTGCCGACATGAACACCCTCTCAAAGGGCGAGAAGTGGAACTTCCGCCAGACGCACGACACGGGCATCGAGCACATCCAGCAGGAGGTCCGCGAGGCGCTCGAGAGTCTGTTCGGCGTTGCGGCAACGGGCGAGACGGACGACATGACCTCCGAGGCGGCCAAGGCCTTCGGCACCATCCTGTCCTACAAGTCGGCCGCCATCAACGTCGCGTCGACGGTTATCGTCAGCGCGATGAAGCTCCTCTCCTCGAGTATCGAAATCAAGTTCGATCACCAGTACACCGCCACCGCCCTCGCGCCCGGCCTGACGCTGCACCTTCTCGTGGCGAACGACTCCTTCAGCAACGAGCGGTTCCTCGACGGCGAGCGGATAATCGAGAGCTACCTTCGCTATGCGCTGATCTTCTCCTACCAGAAGGGCTACGCGGACTTTGGTATCGCGGAGTTCAACAAGCAGAACGCCTACATCTCCGAGGCACGCGGCGACCTGCTCGCGCTGAACCTCGAGATTGTGAACGGTCTCAGGAATCACACCCTGACGATTGAGGAGGCAAGGGGGCTCAGTGAGACCGCGTCGTTCATGGGGGCTATGCTCAGAGAGGCCGAGGACGACGTCCAGAATATGATCAACAACTACATGCTCAAGGTCCCTGCCAACGAGGGCGGCCGCACGAGGGCGCTTCCCATGGGACGCGAGGAGCTGGCGATCGTGCGCGACATTCTCTCTGACTATCAGAACTGACAGGGGGACTGCCATGCAGTGCTTCTGCAACGCGTTCATCCAGAATGAAACGGGCAAGGACATCACCTGCGTCACGCTGATTCATAAGTTTGGTGACGACCCCGCCCAGATTCTCACGTGGGACGAGGTCAAAGACAGATGGATGAGCGACTCAAATCCCGTTCCCGTGAGCTACCGGACCGGGTTCGGGAACATGACCTCCTACGACTGGTGGAGCGTGAGCTGGCGCGCGGGAAACGTCGTGTACACGAGCAACCCGTCTGCGTTTGGGTATTTCATGGGGTTCATAGCCGGCATCGGAGCGGGGCTCATCTCTGCGACGGGAACGATCGTCAAACCGACCGTCGGTACCGGCGCGGGCATCGGCCTGGCCTCTGCGGTAACCGCGGCAAGCTATGCGACGCAGCTCGCAGTGGGGAGCACGGCCGGTACGAAGGAGCTCAAAGAACATATGCTCCACGAGGAGGATATGGAGAACGGCATCACGGTAATCCTCGAGCGCGCGACAAGAGGGAAGGAGGGGGAGATGCAGGCCGTGCTCGAGACCGGTGACCGCAGGACGGTCATGGCGTGCACGGCTGCGAAGCTTCCGCCTTGCGTCGAGGCGGAGAACGTTCCCGAGCTCTAAGTTGCGTGAAGGCTCGGCGGTCAAGGCTCGGTTGGGCCGGCCGCCGAGCCCTCGCTTTGCGAGCCCCAGACTGCGGAGGTTCGCAGAGATTTCGCCTACCTAAACAGTTCGTCGTGCGTCCCGGTGCGCTCGAAGTACGCATAGTTATCATCAGATGACCAGATGAGGAGCCAATCGCCCATATTGGCAACATGGCACTCTCTTCGGCCAGCCCAAACTCCCGCAAGCGTATGCATGCGATGTCTGCGCCTCAGCTCCTCGAGTGATTCCAGGGAGTTCTCAAGAATGAGATCGATGACCTTGTCGAGCTCATGAATGTCTCGATTGTTTCGCCTGGCGATGCGCTTGAGATCGCGGCTGAACGTCGTGGTGAACTTTGCCTCGAGCCTGCTCACGACGCGAGCGCCGCCTCGATGAGCTCCTTGCTCGTCGAATAGCTCTCGCCAGTTCCGTCACGCATCATCCTCTCGGCCTCGCGGATGGCCTCCAGGCTCTCCTCGTTGGGCTCCTCGTTGCCAAGGTCGAGCGGGATGCGGCCAGTACGCCCCATCTGCTTCCAGAACGCGCGGGTCACCGAGGAGAGGTCGAACCCGTAGTACTCGGCGACGCGGGCGGCCTCGCGCTTGTCCCTCTCGTCGCATCTAATGGTCATCGTGGCCATGGGTGCCTCCTCAATATCATATGTACTTCTCTTATAAGGACACTGTAACACATAGTTTGGCATCTTCAACAAACGGCCATCGGCCGAACCCTGCCACGCACGATAGGAGGAGAATGAACAGCAATCCCAACCGCCTCACGCCCACCGAGCGAGACATCCTGCGCCACGTTGCGGCGGAGACCGCGCTGCGCGGAGGCGCGGTCTGCTCAAAGCGGGACCTCGCCGAGGTCGTGGGTCGCAACGTCAAGACCGTGGACCACGCGGTCGCGTCGCTGCGGTCGCGGGGCCTGGTCGAGGTGGAGGCGCGCTTCGACGAGCGCGGCGGCCAGCTGGCGAGCCGCTATCGCGCGACCTTCTCGCCGCCTGAAGGGTCTGCCGCTGAGCCGTCTCAGTGCTCCCCTCGATAGGCTGGTCGAGCCTGTCTCTAGTGAAATAAACGTCACTATGACATCACTTTGAAACTATGCCGCGTCAATACGACGAGCTTTGGGTACCATAGAGAGGATGGATGACGAAAGGGGGAGGCATGGCGACCGCAACGATGAAGCCGACCACGGTTCGGTTTGACGAGAAGCTGAAGTCGGAGGCTGTGAGCATCCTCGACTCAATTGGGCTCGGGCTCAATGCGTATCTGACGCTCTCGCTGCGCCAGCTGGTGAACCAGCGGCGCGTGCCCTTCGAGCTCGTCGCGGCGCCGGAGGAGCCCAACGAGGAGACGCGCCGCGCCCTGCTGCTCGCCGAGGCAAAAGAGGCGGGGCTCATCGAGGATGATGCCGTGACGTTCGATAGCGTCGATGACGCGATGGCTTGGCTTGACGGCAAATGAGGTACGCGATTAAGTTCGACTCTGCGTTTAAGGCGGACTACCAGCGCGTGACTCGTCAGCATCCCAGAATCAGGGAGGAGCTGCGCGCCGCCATGGTCGAGCTTGCCGATTGCGGGGCTCTCCCGGACGCGTATCGCCCCCACGTGCTGGACAACCCCGGCGGCAACTACAACGGCCACATTGATTTTCACCTGTCCGACGGCGCGGTGGACGTTGTGGTGCTTTACCTGCCGCATCGGACAAACCCCGTGATTCGCTTTGTGCGCATGGGCACGCATGGGGAGCTGTTCCAGGGGCCGGAGAGATAAGCGGCAAACTCTGCCGGCGGATACCAACGGAAGGGACGGGGCAGGAAGGCACCGGCATGGAGATTGCCCGACTCCGTCCCCGGCCCCCGTCCGGCATGCGCCTCTACGCCTACGCCTCCACGCCCTCGAGCAGCTCCGAGAGGCTCACGCCCAACCCGTGCGCGATCTTTGACATGTTGACCAGCGTGACGTTGCGCGTGCCCGTCTCGATCGACGCGTAGCACGACCGGTCCATCCCAATGGCGAGCGCCAGCTTCTCCTGGCTCAGGCCGGCTTGGTCCCTGAGCTGGCGGCAGCGGTTGCCGAAGGACTTTTTGAGGCGAGTCTCCCACATGCGTTCAGATTCGTCTCTTGTTGTATTTGAGCCAACGGACTATATACAACAATCCACACCTATCTGAACGCTGAAAGAGCGGGGTCCTGAGCAGCACGGCCTTAGTCCCGCCTCTCCGCACGGAATCGGGGGCCGAATCGTTCGGATAAGCAGGAATAAGCTTGCTGAACCCGTCGTGCCGAACGCGCGCGCCGCGCGCCTCGGCCCCCGCGCCCGCCGCGCTACAATGGGTGGCCGAGAAGAACGGAGCCTCCCATGCCCTACGCGAGCGTCGCGCTCGACATACCCACGCGCGCGCTCGCGTCCGCCTACGACTACGCCGTCCCGCCTGAGCTCGCGGGTGCCGTCGCCGTGGGCGCCACGGTGCTCGTGAGCTTCTCGCGCCGCGTGGCCGTGGGCTACGTGATGGCCGTCTCGGACGAGCCTCCCGCGGACGTCCCCGCGAGCAAGATCCAGCCGATTGCCCAGGTCCTCGCGCCGCCGGCCTTTGACGAGGTCGCCGCCGCCACGGCCGCGTGGATGGCGCGCGAGTACGCCTGCCCGCTCTGCGAGGCCGTGCGCCCCTTCCTCGCGCCCGGCCAGAAGGTGCGCGTCACCCGGCCCGCGCCGGACGCGCCCTGGGAGCTCGTGAGCGAGCGCGCCGGCGCCGTGGACGCGCGCTGGGTCTCGCTCACGCCGGCCGCCAACGACTTCGAGCCCGCGCGCAACGCCAGCCGCCAGCGCGCCGTCATCGAGGCCCTGCTCGCGGGCGCCATGCGTCTCGCCGAGCTCTCGGCCACGATCCCCGGCGCGTCGTCGTCCGTGCGCGCGCTGGAGCGGCGCGGCGTCGTGGCCGTGGAGGCGCGCCGGGTCGTGCGCGGCGCCGCCGAGGCCGCGACCACGCTCTCATCGGCCGCCGCGCCCCGTCCCGCAAAGCTCACGGACGGCCAGCGCGCCGCCCTGGCCGCCATCGACGAGGCCCGCCGCGCCGCTCGCGGCGACGTGGTGCTCGTGGACGGCGTCACCGGCTCGGGCAAGACCGAGGTCTACCTCGCCGCCATCGAGCGCGCCCTGGACGCGGGCCGCGGGGCCATCGTGCTCGTGCCCGAGATCTCGCTCACTGCCCAGACCGTCGGCCGATTCCGCAGCCGCTTCGGCGACGAGGTGGCCGTCCTGCACTCGCGCCTCACCACCGGCGAGCGCTACGACCAGTGGGACCTCGCCCGCGCCGGCCGGGCCCGCGTGGTGGTGGGCGCGCGCTCGGCGCTCTTCGCGCCGCTCGCCGACGTGGGCCTCATCATCATCGACGAGGAGCACGAGGGCTCCTACAAGCAGGACAAGTCGCCGCGCTACCACGCCCGCGAGCTCGCCTGCGAGCTGGCCCGCCGCCGCGGCGCCGCGCTCGTGCTCGGCTCGGCCACGCCCTCGCTCGAGAGCCTCGCGCGCTGCCACGCCGGTTCTTGGCGCGGCGCCCGCTGGACGCGCGTGGAGATGCGCGAGCGCCCGGGCGGCGCGCGCCTGCCGCGCGTGGAGGTGGCCGACATGGCCGAGCAGTTCCGCGGCGGCGGCCGCTCGGTCTTCTCGGCCCCGCTCGCCGACGCCCTGCGCGACGTGGCCAAGCGCCGCGAGAAGGCGGTGCTCTTGCTCAACCGCCGCGGCTTCGCCACCTTCCTCATGTGCCGCGAGTGCGGCTGCGTGCCCGAGTGCCCGCACTGCTCGTGCGCGCTCACCTACCACGAGCGCACGCACGCGCTGGTCTGCCACTCCTGCGGCCGCACCTGGCCCGTCCGCGCCTTCCCCGACCCCTCCACGCGCTGCCCCAACTGCGGCAGTCGCTACCTGGCCGCCTACGGCGTGGGCACCCAGCGCGTGGAGGACGAGCTGCGCCTGCTTCTGAGCGACGACGTCGAGGTCATCCGCATGGACGCCGACACCACGCGCGGCCGCGGCGACCACCAGCGCCTGCTCGAGCGCTTCGACGCCGCGGAGTGCGCGGTGCTCGTGGGCACGCAGATGATCGCCAAGGGGCTCGACTTCCCCGAGGTCACGCTCGTGGGCGTGGTCAACGCCGACACGGTGCTCAAGCTGCCCGACTTCCGTGCCGCCGAGCGCACCTACGACCTGCTCGAGCAGGTGGCCGGGCGCGCCGGCCGCGGCGGGCGAGAGGGACGCGTGATCGTGCAGACCTACTGGGCGAGCCATCCTGCCATCCGCGCCGTGGCCGCCCACGACCGTGCGCTCTTTACGGAGCCCGAGCTCGCCGAGCGCGCCGAGGCCGGCTACCCGCCGTTCTCGCGCCTGGGCAACGTGGTGGTGTGGGGCCGCGATGCCGCCGCGGTGCGCGCCGCCACCGACGAGCTGGCCGCGGCCGTCCGCACCGAGGTCGCCGGCGCCGCGGGCTGGGAGGTGCTCGGGCCCGCCGACTGCGTGCGCGCCCGCAGCCACGACCGCGTGCGCCGCCACGTGCTGGTGAAGGCGCCGGTGGACGCCGCGCTCGGCGAGGTGCTGGGGCGCGCGGCGGCCTCCGTCGCGCGCCGCGCCGGCGTCAGCATGGCCGTTGACGTGGACGCCTACGACCTGATGTGAGCGGGCGCCGCGCGGCGGGCCCCGGCGGCGTGGGGTACCATGTCAGGGACTGAAAACGCGCCCCGCCGGCGCGCGCCGCCGGCAGAAGGAGGACCCGTGAACGAACTCAACGACATCGTGCTCTCGCCCGACCCGCGCCTCGCGCAGGAGTGCGCGCCCGTCGAGACCATCGACGACGAGGTGCGCGCGCTGGCCAAGCGCATGCTCAAGACCATGTACGCCGCCGACGGCTGCGGCCTGGCCGGACCCCAGGTGGGCGAGATGCGCCAGATCGTGGTCATCGACGTGGACTGGGCCGGCAAGGGCTCCAAGAAGAACCCCTACGTGCTCATCAACCCCGAGGTCGTGGTCGCCGACGGCCCCGAGCGCACCGGTTCGGAGGGCTGCCTGTCGTTCCCGGGCGTGAGCGTCAGCGTGACGCGCCCGAGCCACGTGGTCGTGCGCGCCCGCAACCTCGACGGCGATCTCATGCAGTACGAGGCCTCCGACAACCTCATGGCCGTGTGCCTGCAGCACGAGATCGACCACGTGCACGGCGTGACGATGTTCGACCACCTGGCGCCGCTCGCGCGCGCCGAGGCCGAGCGCGAGTACCAGGTCGCGCTCGCCGCCGGCGCCCGCCCCGGCGACACCGAGGTGGAGGGCTAGCCATGGGCGAGAGGCTCCGCGTCGTCTTCATGGGCACGCCCGACTTCGCCGTGCCGTCGCTCGAGGCGCTCGCCGCCGCCCACGAGGTCGCCCTCGTGCTCACCCGGCCCGACGCCGTGCGCGGCCGCGGCCGCACGCCCGTCCCCTCGCCAGTCAAGGCCCGCGCGCTCGAGCTGGGTCTGCCGGTGCTCGAGGTCGGCCGCGTCACGCCGGAGGTCACGGGGCGCGTGGCCGCCTGCGGCGCGGACGTGGGCTGTGTGGCCGCCTTCGGCTGCATCCTTCCCGACGACCTGCTCGCCGCCCCCGCGGCCGGCTGCGTGAACGTGCACGCGTCGCTGCTGCCGCGCTGGCGCGGCGCCGCCCCCGTCCAGCGCGCGATCCTGGCCGGCGACGCGGAGACCGGCGTCTCGATCATGCGCGTGGGCCACGGCGTGGACACGGGCGCCTACTGCGCGCAGGCCGCCACGCCGATCGGCGAGAAGAACACCGGGGAGCTCACGGCCGAGCTCGCGCGTCTCGGGGCCGACCTGCTGGTGAGGGCGCTCCCGTCGGTCGCGGACGGCACCGCGCCGTGGGTCGAGCAGGACGAGGCGCTCGTCACGCACGCCGCCAAGGTCGAGAAGGCCGAGCTGCTGCTGGACCCCGCGGTCCCGGCGCGCGAGAACGCCCTGCGCGTGCGGGCCTCCGGCGACACGGCGCCCGCGCGCTGCGAGGTGGCCGGCCGCGGCGTGCGCGTCTGCGCGGCGCGCGCGGTGGGCGGCGCGGGCCTGGCCGCGGGCGCGGTCCGCGTCGAGCACGGGCGCGTGCTGCTGGGCTGCGCGGACGGCGCGCTCGAGGCGCTTCTCGTCAAGCCCGACGGCAAGCGCCAGATGGAGGCGCGCGCCTGGGCCGCCGGCCTGCGCGGCGACGACCTCGCGTGGGGACGCGTCGCGTGACGCGCGCCACGGCGGCGAGAAGGGCCGCGCTGGCGCTGGTGGGGGAGCGGAGGCGCCGCGGCGCCCGCGTCCGCGAGCTCATGCGCGCCTCCGAGCGGCTCTCGTCGCTCGACCCACGCGACCGAGCGCTCGCCACGCGGCTCGCGATGGGCTGTGTGGCGGCCGAGGGCGCGCTCGACCGCGTCATCGACGCCCACCTGCGCGCCGGCGCGCGCCTGGAGCCACGCGTGCGCGACGCCCTGCGCGTCTCCTCCTTCGAGATCCTCTACCTCGCCACGCGTCCCGACGTCTGCGTGAGCCAGGGCGTGGAGCTCGTGCGCGGCGTCGCGCCGCGGGCCGCGGGGCTCGCCAACGCCGTGCTGCGCCGGGTGGCGTCCGAGGACGCGCCCGCGCTCGCCGCCGCCCGCGCGCGGCTCGGGTCCGATGACGTCACGGTCGATGACCTGGCGCTCGTTGGCGGCATGCCCGCGTGGCTCGCGGAGCGGGGGCTCGCCTCGCTCGGGTCGGCGCGCGCCGCCGCGTGGGCCGCGGACGCGCTCGAGCCCGTCGGCGCCTGGGTGGCCGCCAACCGCGCGCGCCGCACGACGGACGAGGCCCGCGCCCTTCTCGACGATGCCGGCTGCTCGCCCGAGGCGGGGCCGCTGCCCGGCTCGCTTCTGCTCGGCGCCCCCGCGGCGCTCGCGCCGTCCGGCCTGGTGGAGGCCGTCGACGTGCTGCCGTGCGACCTCGCGGCCCAGCGCGTCGCGCTCGACGCCGCGCCCGCCCCCGGGGCGCGCGTGCTGGAGATCGGCTCCGGGCGGGGCACCAAGACCGTGCTGCTCGAGGGCGCGGCGTGCGCCGCCGGCGGGCCCTGCGAGATCGTGGCCGTGGAGGCCGACGCCCGCCGTTCCGAGCGTGCCGCGCGCCGCATGGAAGCAGCGGGCGTCGCCGAGCACGTCCGCTGCGTCGCCGCCGACGCGCGCACCCTCACGTCCGAGCTTCTCGGTACCTTTGACCTGGTCTTCGTTGACGCTCCGTGCTCGGGTTCGGGCACGCTCGCCCGCCATCCCGAGATCGCGTGGTCGCTCGAGCCCTCCGCGCCCGCCGAGCTCGCGCGCCTCCAGGGGGAGATCCTTGCCGCCGCCGCGCCGCTCGTGGCGCCGGGCGGGAGGCTCGTCTACGCCACCTGCTCGGTTTTCGCCGAGGAGGACGAGGGCGTCGTGCGCGCCCTTCTCGGCGGCCCCGCCGGATTCGGCCTCGAGCCCGACGCCATGGGTCGCACCGACCTGCCGCGCGCCGACACGCACTTCTCCGCCACGCTGCGCCGCCGCTGACGTGCGGGAACCTGACGCTTTGGCGCTCGAAACCGTCAGGAGGCCGCATCCCAACCATTGACGTGCGGGAACCTGACGCTTTCGCGCCCCAAACCGTCAGCAACCCGCGCCTCGTCGCGCCGTACCCCAACCGCGCGGCGTCACCCGGCTAGGTCCTCCCATCCGTCGAGCCACGCGTCGGCCGCCGCGCGCAGCTCGCGCACGGGCTGGCGCGGGTCGCTCGAGCGCACGGCCACCGTCGCCATGCCCGCCCGCGCCGCCGAGCGCACGCCGGGCAGGATGTCCTCGAAGACAACGCAGGCCCCCGCCCCCGCGCCCAGGCGCCGCGCGGCCTCCAGGTAGATGTCGGGGTGGTCCTTGCCGCGCGTCACCTCGCGTCCGCAGACCACCTCGTCGAAGAGGGCGTCCACGTCCACGTGGCGCATCGCGCGCAGGACCTCGGGCGCGTTGGTCGTGGCCAGCGCGAGCCGCACGCCGCACCCGCGCAGGCCCCGCAGGTACGCCTCCGCGCCGGGCCTGAGCCTCACGTCCGTCTCGTAGAGCGCCGCGCCGAGCCGGTTCCACTCGTCCACGATGTCGGACACCTCGTCGCGCAGCCGGTAGCGCTCCACGCACCAGCGCGCGCCCGCCTCGAAGCCGAGCGTTGAGATCGTGAGCGCGGCGGACTCGTCGAAGGGCAGCCCGCGCGTGGCGAAGAAGATCTCGTCCACGCGCCGCCACAGGCGCCAGGTGTCGGCGAGCGTGCCGTCGAAGTCCAGGACGGCGGCCGAGAAGAACGGCGGCCACGGCGCGCGGGCGTCCGCGCGCCTCATCGGTCGGGCTCGTCCTCGAGCGAGCGGAGCACGCCGAAGGTCACGTCGTCGCGCACCGCGGCGCAGAGCGTGCGGGTCACGTCGCGCGCCACGTCGAAACGCTCGGCGTCCACCGCGGCCTGCGCGGCGCCGAGCAGCGCGCCCACGACCTCCTCGGTGGGGGCGAGCGGGATGTCGGCCCCCTCCAGCGCCGCGTCGGCCTGCTCGGCCGAGAGCGAGCCGTCCGACGCCACGCCCACCTGGCCCAGGAGCGCCGCCACGGCGAGCCCGCCCACGAGCGCCGGCCCGCCCAGGTGGCGGCATGCCCGCTGGTAGCAGGCCTGGGCCGCGAGCACGTGCCCGGTGTGCCACTGCAGCTGCGACATCCGCAGGTAGGCCATGCCGACCGACTCGGCGTCACAGGCGCGCCCGAGCGTGCGGCGCAGCTCGTCGGCCGCCCCGGCGGCGTCGCCGGCGGCCTCGAGGCACTGCGCGAGGTTGAGGCGGACCTGCGCGGAGGCGGGCGCCAGCTCGGCCGCGCGCCGCGCGCGGGTCACGGCGCCGGCCGCGTCGCCCCGCGCGAGCGCGCAGGCGGAGGCCACCAGGTTTGCCTCGAGGTAGGCGTCGGGCACGAGGGCCACCTCGCGACCGCCCTCGTCGCCGAGCAGGTTGTGCAGGACGCGCTCGGCGTGCGTCGAGAAGGACCGCCAGACGCGGCGCTCGTCGTCCGCGTACGCGCCCGAGGCGTCCGCCTCGCCGAGCGGGCCCTCGAGCGCCCGCCCCGCCTCGTCCGCGCGCCCGGCGAGCAGGAGGTCGCGGGCGCGGTCGACCGCCTTGCGCAGGGGACCGCCGTCCACGAACGCCTCGACCACGGCGAGCGGGTCGGCGTCGAGCGTTCCGTCCACGAGCTCGCGCACGCAGCGCAGCGCGGCGGCGCGCACGTCGCCGGTCGCGTCGGGGGCGTCGGCCACGGCGAGCAGCGCGCGCACGTCGTCGGCCGTGGTCTCGCCGAGCCCGCGCGCCAGCCCCGCGCACGCCGCGCGCCGCGCCGCGGCCTCGTCGGAGCCCAGCTCGCGCACGAGGCGGCACCCCAGCGACTCGGCCGCGGAGAGCGGCAGCGCCTCGTCGCTCGTCTCCACGGGCTCGAAGCGCGCGTCGGGACAGAAGAGCTCGTCGTCGAGCGAGAAGCCCTGTCGCACGGTCGACAGCTCCCCGTTGGCGGCGTCGACCGTCGCGCCCGCCGCGCGCAAGAGCGCGAGCGGGTCGAAGCGCCCCGTGAGGTCCACGGTCTCCATCAGGTCCCGCTCGAGGCGCGCGGAGTAGTAGCACGCGTGGCCGGTCGGGTCGTCCGTCACGCCGGCGACCCACACGGCGTCCAGCTCGGGGGCGACCGCCAGCGCGTACCCGGCGAGAAGGACGCCGAGCCGCAGGTTGTAGTCGGTGGCCGCGCGGCGGCGCATCTGGGCCGTGGCGGGCACCACGCCGAGACCGTCCACGTAGGCCGTGGCGGCCCAGAGGCGCGGGACCGTGAGGTCGACCTCGATGGCGGCCGCGCCGCGGCGCAGGTTGACGCGGAAGCGCGCGGTGAGCCGGTGGGGGAGCCTGAGCGCCTCGATGCCGAACGAGATGGCCTCGCGCACGGACCACTCGCCGTGGGCGGGGCCGCCCGCGCGCTCGACGACGCTCGGGACCTGCGCCGCGATCGAGCGCGCGACGCGCTGGGAGCAGCGCACCACCTCGTCGAGCGGGGCGGCGTCGGGGTCGTCCAGCGCCCGCTCGGCGAGCAGCGTCTCGTTGAGGGCCGCCTCGACCCCCAGGGCCGCGAGGCGCGAGGCCCACGTCAGCTCGGGCTCCTCGATGCGCAGGTAGAAGAGGTCGGAGGTGCGGGGTCGCACCACGCGTAGGGCGGGCAGCTCGACGCCCTGGTCGCGGATGCCGGCCTCCTCCAGGCGCCCGGCCAGGAAGAGCTCCAGGCCCGAGGGGGCCGCCTCGCCGCCGAGCCCGGCGCGCCGGCGCACGTCGGCCACGAGGCCGCGCAGGATGCCCACCGGGTCGGCGGACGCGGCGAGCCTGAGCGCGAGCCGGTCGAGGTCGAGCGCCTCGCGCCCGTTGTCCCCCGCGCCCGCGTCGCCCGTCTCGGGCGCGGCACCGGCGGCGTCGGTGCCCACGAGCGCCGCGAAGAGCCTCCCGAGCCGTCCGTGCGGCTGCTGCTCGTCGTCTGCCATGGGCACCTCCCCTCGGGTCCCGTCCCGCTCGTCGTCCACCCGCTACTCCTCGCGCCGCGTCCTTCTCGCCCCGTCGATCAGGGTCTCGCAGTGGTTGATGCGACGGATGAAGAGCCCGCTCAAAAGCTTGGGCTCGAACCACGTGGACTTGGGCGGCATGAGCAGGCCCGCGTCGGCCACGTCCATGAGCTCGCCGGCCGAGGTGGCATAGAGGCTGAACGCCACGCCCGTCTCGCCCGCCCGGCGCTCGAGCTCGGACGTGCCGAGCACTCCGCCCACGAAGCTGATGCGCGCGTCGCTGCGCGGGTCCTCCACGCCGAGCACGGGACCGAGCACGCGGTCCTGCAGCACCGAGACGTCGAGGCCGGCCACCGGGTCGTCCGGCGCGGGCGCGTCCGGGCTCACGGTCAGCTCGCGCCAGGCCCCGAACGCGTACATCCCGAAGGTGCCGCGCCGCGCAGGCTCGACCGCCTCGCCGCGGCGCTCGCCCACGGTGAGCCCGGCCGCGCGCAGGGCGTCCACGAGCTCGTCCTCGCCGAGCCCCGCGGTGTCGGCCACCACGCGGTTGTAGGGCAGCACGGTGAGCTGGCTCGCGGGGAACATGACCGCGAGCAGGTAGTTGTAGGCCTCGTCGCCGGTGAAGCGGTCGCCCTCGCGCGTGCGCATCTCGCTGCAGACGCGGGCCGCGGCGGCGGCGCGGTGGTGGCCGTCGGCGATGTAGGCGCGCGGCACGTGCTCGAGCATCAGCCGCAGCGACTCCACGGCGGCCGGGCGCGCCACGCGCCAGACGGTGTGCCGCACGCCGCTCTCGTCGGTGAAGTCGTAGAGGGGGTCGGCGGCCGTGGACGCCCCCACGAGGGCCTCGAGCACCGGGTTGTCGCGGTAGGCGAGCAGCGCCGGGCCGGTCTGGCAGCAGGTAGCCGAGATGTGGCGGACGCGGTCGGCCTCCTTGTCGCGGCGCGTGAGCTCGTGGCGGCGGATGACGCCGTTGGTGTAGTCATCCACCGAGAACGCGCCCACGATGCCGGTCTGCGCGCGCCCGGCGCGCGTCAGGCGGTAGAGGTAGAAGCAGGGGGTGCCGTCGCGCAGCAGCGTGCCGTCGGACACGCGCGCGGCGAGAAGGTCGTGCGCGTGGGCGTAGACGTCGTCGGCGTAGGGGTCGTGGTCGGGGCCGAAGCCGGTCTCGGGCCGGTCGATCGCCAGGAACGAGTCGGGGTGCGCCTCGACGTAGGCCGCCGCCGAGGCGCGGTCGAAGACGTCGTAGGGCGGTGCGGCGAACGCGGCGGCGCGGTCGGGGCGCGGGCGGTAGCAGGTGATGGGCTCGACGCGCATGGATTCCTCCTCGGTCGTGGTGCGTCCCAGACATGATACCCCGTGCGCCGGCGGGCGTGGCGGCGCACGGGCTTGGCGCGCCCCTCGACCCGTCTCCGCCCCCTCTCTTTTATCGAGTGCGCGCTATTCAGGGCGAGTTCTTTAAAACGGGCCCGCCGTCCTTCTCGCGAACTGGGAAAACACAGGCGAGAAGGAAAGAGTTGCAGCCGGCATACTCGGAATAGCGCGCACTCGATGAGGGTGGGCTGGGCCGGGGTCGAGAAGGGGTGACGAGAAGGGCCGCGCGGTCGCACCCGTCGCGCCCGTGCTACCCTGATGCGCGAGAGACCCCGTCCCCGGGAGGTGCCATGACCGGTTCGCTTTCCATTCCCGAGCGCCCCTACGTGCTCTTCGACTTCGACGGGACGCTCGCCGACTCCGTGGGCGCCATCACGAGCACGGCGCGCGGCGCCCTTCTCGCCAACGGCATGCGCGAGGAGGAGCTCGGCGACCTCACGCGCCTGGTGGGCCCGCCATTCCCGTACGCGTTCTCGCTGGTCTACGGCCTGTCGGACGAGCAGGCGCAGAAGGTGACCGAGGACTATCGCGCCGTCTACGCCACCCTGGGTCGCGCGGCGTGGCCGCTCTTCGACGGCATGGCCGAGCTGCTGGGGCGCCTGCGCGCGGCGGGGCGGCACCTGGCGGTGTGCTCGTCCAAGCGCACGGACATGATCGAGCACGCGCTCGCGGACAACGGCGCGAGCGACCTCTTTGACCTGCGCTTCGGCAAGCTCGACGATGAGGGCGAGAGCAAGGCGCACGTCATGGGCCGCGTGCTCGACGCCTTCGGCGCGGCCCCGGGCGAGGCCGTGATGGTGGGCGACCGCCACCACGACGTCGACGCCGCCCGCGAGCACGGCGTGGCGTGCGTGGGCGTGACCTACGGCGGCGCCGGGACGCGCGAGGAGCTCGCGTCCGCGGGGGCCGACGTGGTGGTGGACAGCCTGGCCGAGCTCGAGCGGGTGCTGCTGGGGGCCTGACGGCGGCCGTGCGGCGGTCGCGGCCCCGCACGCCGACCGCCCGCGGCGCCCGACCGGAAAGACGCGGCCGCGGACGGGTACAAGCATCACCATGACGGAGTCGGGGCGCGCGCCCCGCGGATCGCGAGGATGGGAGCAGACATGGCAGACTTTGACCCGATGGACGGTCTCCGCAAGATGTTTCTGGCCGGCGTGGGCGCCGTGGCGGTGGGCGCCGAGAAGACCCAGGAGGTCGTCGGCGAGCTCGTGCAGAAGGGCGAGCTGACGGTCGAGCAGGGCAAGACCCTCAACCAGGAGCTCACCCGCAAGGCCAAGGAGGTCATCGAGAACACCTCCGACGGCGCCCTGCGCGCCCGCCTCTCGGCGATGACGCCCGAGGAGCGCGCGGCCTACGCGGCCAAGGTGGCCGAGATGAGCGAGGAGCTCGACGCGGCCTCCGTCAAGGTCGACGTCGAGGACGCCTCGGCCGCCGACGACGCCGAGGGCGCCGCCGAGTAGGGGACGCGCGTGCCGGAAGAGCGACAGGAGGACATGACGGAGGGTCTCCCCGAGCGCGAGGAGGCGTCCGGGACCGGCTCCTCCGGGGGGCGCCGCAGCGCCGAGGAGCTTCTCGACGCCTGGTACGAGAGCGTCCGCAACGCGTCGGCCGACGACGACCGCCAGACGATCGGTCTGTTCGGCGGCCGCGGCGGCGAGGACTACGGGCTCAGCCGCGCCTCGCGCATGCGGCGCATCGGCGAGATCCTCTCGATCGTGCGCCGCTACGACATCTTCCACGGCCTCACGCCCAAGGGCCTGCGCCGCATGCTCGAGGAGCTGGGGCCCACGTTCGTGAAGGCCGGCCAGATCCTCTCGATGCGCTCCGAGATCCTGCCCGAGCGCTTCATGCGCGAGCTCGGCCGGCTGCGCACCGACGTCGAGCCGATGGACCGCGACACGGTCCTCTCCGCCCTGCGCGCCGAGTACGACCAGCCGATCGAGGACATCTTCGACGCCATCGACGACTGCCCTTTGGGGTCGGCCTCGGTCGCCCAGGTCCACAAGGCGCGCCTGGTCACGGGCGAGCTCGTGGCCGTGAAGATCCAGCGCCCGCACGTCCAGGAGATCATGGCGCAGGACATCTCGATCATGCGCAGCCTGGCGCGCTACGCGGGCCGCTTCATGGGCGGCGAGCAGTTCCTCGACCTGCAGTCGGTGGTCGACGAGCTCTGGCAGAGCTTCCGCGAGGAGACCGACTTCCTCGTCGAGGCCCGAAGCCTCGAGGAGTTCCGCCGCAACAACGCCGGCTGCGCCTTCGTCGACTGCCCCAAGCCCTACCCGACGCTGTGCACGCGCCACGTGGTGGTGATGGACTACGTGGAGGGCATCCCGATCAACGACGTCGCGCGCCTGCGCGCGGAGGGCTACGACCTCGCCGAGATCGGCACCAAGATCGCCGACAACTACACCGACCAGATGCTCGAGGACGGCTTCTTCCACGCCGACCCGCATCCCGGCAATCTTGTGGTGCGCGACGGCAAGATCGTCTACCTCGACCTCGGCATCATGGGCCGGCTCTCGAGCCACGACCGCCGGGCCGTGCGCGACATGGTGGTCGCGGTGGCGCGCGGCGACTCGGCGGGGCTCGCCGGGGGACTCCTGCGCTTCTCGGTCTCCGGCACCGACGAGATCGACTACGCCCACCTGCTCGCCGACCTCGACGCCATCGTGGCCAACTACGGCCTGGCCGACCTCTCCGACCTCGACATGGGCGCCTTCCTCAGCTCGCTCATCTCGATGGCGCAGCGCGACGGCATCGAGCTGCCGAGCTCGGTCACGATGCTGGCGCGCTCGCTCGTGACGCTCGAGGGCACGGTCCACGACCTGCTGCCCGGCACCTCGATCGTGGAGATCATCAGCGCACACCTGCGCTCGCGGCGCAGCGCCTCCGAGCTGGCGCGCCGCGAGGGGACCCGCCTCGCGCACGAGACGGTCGCCGCCACGCACGGGCTTCTCGGCGCGGCGGGCGAGGCGGGGCTGGCCATGCGCATGCTCACGCGCGGCCAGCTGCGCTTCAACCTCGACCTCGCCGGGACGGCCGACCCGCTCGAGGACCTGGCGCGCATCGCCAACCGCCTCACGCTGAGCGTGATCATCGCCGGCCTGTTCATCGGCTCGTCGGTGGTCTACTACGCGCGCATCCAGCCGGTCATCTTCGGCATCCCGGTCATCGGCTTCGTGGGGTACCTCGCCGCCTTCGCGCTCGGCGTGTGGGTGGCGCTCGACATCATCCGCGAGAGCCGCCGGCGCCGTCGCCGCTGACGGTTGGCGTTGCTGACGGTCGGCGCCGCGCGCGGCGAATTGTGGACATCCTGTTGGCGCGCCGCTCGTTTTCGCTCGCCGCGTTGGGACGCCCGTGTTCGGGAAGAACAAAGGTAGCCAACGGCCCCGGGACCGCTCAGGTCCCGGGGCCCTTTCCGTTAGAGGTGATCTCATGCTCAACCGTTACGACTTCGACTTTGACTACGCCGACGACTTCGCCACGCGCTGGAACGAGGGGTACCGCCGCGCCCGGACCTGGATGGTCGTGCTCGGCGTGCTGCTCGCCCTGGTGGGCGTGGCCAGCGCGCTCGACCCGTTCAGCATCTACGCGCTCGTGCAGGCGGTCATCGCCGCCGCGCTCATCGTGGGCGGCGCGAGCCAGCTCGTCTCCTACGCCCGCACGCCGGAGCTCCTGCGCAGCCCCGCGACGCTGGTGATGGGCGTGCTCAACGCCCTTCTCGGCATCATGCTGCTGACGCTGCCGGCCTACCTCACGGCGGGTACGGTGGTGTTCCTGCTGGCCTTCCTGTTCATCATCGCCGGCGCCGAGCGGATCACGTCCGCGCGCCGCATGCGCTACTTCGGCCTGCCCAGCTCGGGCGTCAACACGGCCGTGGGCGTCCTCAACGTGGTGGCTGGTGTGGCGTTCCTGCTGCTGCCGGTGGCCTCGGGCGTGGTGCTCGGCTACGTCATGTCCGCCTACCTCGTGATCGGCGGCGTGACCCTGATCGTGCAGGGCGTCTCGATGCGCCGGATCGATCGCTAGGCGAGAAGGGCGCGCGGCGGCGGGCCGGACGTCCCGCCTGCGCGTCCTTCTCGCCCCCGGGGTCCACGCCCCTGCCCATGCACATGCGTCGGATTGCTGCATGTGAGTGAACCGCATCGTGAGAGCCCACGTTCCGGCCCGTGCATATGCGTCAATCCGACGCATGTGCACGGGCCGTCCGTGCGAGAGGGTCTCGCCAGTCGGTCCCCGGAGATGCACATGCGTCAAGTTGCTGCATGTGCGTGGGCAGGAGGGGCGGAAGTTGTCGTGACGACCCGGTCCTGCAACTCACATGCGTCATCTAGCTGCATGTGCATAGGTCAACGGGCTCTCAGGCCGTTGGGGCCTCGTGCACATTCGTCAGCTTGACGCATGTGCATGGCTGCTGAGGGGAAGTCGGGCTTCCCAGACAATGCACATGCAGCTAGATGACGCATGTGCATGAGGGGGTGCGGATAGCGCTCATCTCTCCCGTGCACATGCAGCTAGATGACGCATGTGCATGGAGCGGAGGGGGAGGGGCCGGTGGGCGAGAAGGACGTGCGGCAGACAGAGAAAGGGCCCGCGCACCCAGACGGAAGCGCGGGCCCCGGAACGGCGGACGGCGCCGGCCCTACTCGAGCTCGAAGGCCCCGGTGTAGAGCTGGTAGTACGTACCGTGCTTGGCGATCAGCTCGTCGTGCGTGCCGCGCTCGATGATGCGGCCGTGGTCCAGCACGATGATGACGTCGGAGTTGCGCACGGTGGAGAGCCGGTGCGCGATCACGAACGTGGTGCGCCCGGTCATGAGCGCGTCCATGCCGCGCTGCACGATCGCCTCGGTGCGCGTGTCGATCGACGAGGTCGCCTCGTCGAGCACCATGACCGGCGGGTCGGCCACCGCCGCGCGCGCGATCGAGAGCAGCTGCCGCTGGCCCTGCGAGAGCGCCGCGCCGTTGTCGGTGAGCCAGGTGTCGTAGCCGTCCGGCAGGCGCCGCACGAAGTCGTCCGCGCCGGCCAGTCGCGCCGCGGCCACGCACTCCTCGTCGGTGGCGTCGAGCCGCCCGTAGCGGATGTTGTCCATCACGGTGCCGGTGAACAGGTTGGTGTCCTGCAGCACCATGCCGAGCGAGCGGCGCAGCGCCGGCTTCCGGATCTTGTTGATGTTGATGCCGTCGTAGCGGATCTTGCCGTCCGCGATGTCGTAGAAGCGGTTCAGCAGGTTGGTGATCGTGGTCTTGCCCGCGCCGGTGGCGCCCACGAAGGCGATCTTCTGGCCCGGCTTGGCCCACACGGTCACGTCGTGCAGGACGGTGTGGCCGGGGCGGTAGGCGAAGTCCACGTCGAAGAGGCGCACGTCGCCGCGCAGCGGCACGAGCTCCACGGTGCCGTCGTGGTGCGGGTGCTTCCAGGCCCACTCACCGGTGCGCTCCTCGCACTCGCTGAGCGTACCGTCCTTGGCCTTGCGGACGTTGACCAGGGTGACGTAGCCCTCGTCCTGCTCGGGCTGCTCGTCCATGAGCTCGAAGATGCGCTCGGCGCCGGCGAGTCCCATGACCACGGAGTTGATCTGCTGCGAGATCTGGCCGATCTGGCCGGCGAACTGCTTGGTCATGTTGAGGAACGGCACGGTCACGGCGATGGAGAAGCCCAGCCCCGAGATCGAGACGTTGGGCACGCCCAGCTCGATGAACACGCCGCCCACGAGCGCCACGATGACGTAGAGCAGGTTGCCGAGGTTCATCAGGATCGGGCCCAGGGTGTTGGTGTACATGTTCGCGGCGCGGCTGGCCTCGAAGAGCTTGCGGTTGCGGACGTCGAAGTCCTCCTGGGCGGCCTGCTCGTGGCAGAACACCTTCACCACGCGCTCGCCGTTCATGACCTCCTCGACGTGGCCCTCGACGATGCCGATCTCCTTCTGCTGCGCCACGAAGTTGCGCGCCGAGCGGGAGCCCAGCACCTTGGTCATGTAGGCCATGAACAGCACGCCGGCCACGATGATGACGGCCATCCACACGCTGTAGTAGATCATGACGCAGAACACCGACACGAGCGTCACGCAGGTGAGCGTGATGTTGGGCAGCGACTGGCCGATCATCTGGCGCAGGGCGTCGATGTCGTTGGTGTAGTGGCTCATGATGTCGCCGCGCTGGTGCTGGTCGAAGTAGCTGATCGGCAGGTCCTGCATGTGGTCGAAGAGCCGCTCGCGGAACTTCTCGAGCGAGCCCTGGGTGATGACGGCCATCGCGCGCGTGTAGGTGAAGTTGAGCACCAGCGACACGCAGTAGATGCCGATCAGCGTGGCCACGAGCGTGCCGATGCGGCCGGCCACGCTCTCCCAGTCGCCGGACTCCCAGGTGGCGGTCACGATCTCGAGGGCGCGCTGCATGAACGTGGCGGGCAGGGCCGACAGGACGGCCGACACCACGATGCAGACGAGCACCAGCGGCAGCATACGCGGGTAGAACGAGAAGAGCGTCTTGATGAGGCGCCCCATCGTGTGGCCGCGCCCGCTCTTGCGGGGCGGCTCGCTCACCTGGCGGCCGGCCACGTTCTGGCGCTCGGGCGCCGGCTCTGGGTCGACGTGGCGCTTGGACCCGGTCACGTTGGCCATCACGTTCTCAGCGGAGTTCCTGATGCTCATCGGGCGTCACCCCCCTTCGCGGCCGCGTCGTCCGCGGCGGTCGCGTCCTCGTCGTCGCTCTTGCGGTTCTGGGCGAGGTAGGTGTCGCGGTAGAACGGGCAGCTCTCCATCAGCTCGTCGTGCGTGCCCAGGCCCGCGATGTGGCCGTTGTCGAGCACGAGGATGCGGTCGGCGTCAGCCACGCTCGAGGTGCGCTGCGCGATGATGATCTTGGTGGCGTCCGGCAGGTACGACCGCAGGCCCTCGCGGATGAGCGCGTCGGTCTTGGTGTCCACGGCGCTCGTGGAGTCGTCGAGGATGAGCACCTTCGGGTGCTTGAGCAGCGCGCGGGCGATGCACAGGCGCTGCTTCTGGCCGCCGGACACGTTGGTGCCGCCCTGCTCGATGTAGTAGTCGTACTTGTTGGGCAGGCCCTGGATGAACTCGTCGGCCTGCGCGAGCTTGCAGACCTCCACGAGCTCGTCGTAGGTGGCGTCGGGGTTGCCCCAGCGCAGGTTCTCCTTGATGGTGCCGCTGAACAGCACGTTCTTCTGCAGCACCACGGCCACGTTGTTGCGCAAAAACTCCAGGTCGTAGTCGCGCACGTCCACGCCGCCGACCTTCACGCTGCCCTCGGTCACGTCATACAGACGGCTGATCAGGTTCACGAGCGACGTCTTGGCCGAGCCGGTGCCGCCCATGATGCCGATCGTCTCGCCGCTCTTGATGTGCAGGTCGATCTCGGCGAGGGCGCGGTGCTCGGCCTTCTCGGAGTACTTGAACGTCACGTGGTCGAAGTCGATCGAGCCGTCGCGCATCTCGGTCACGGGCTGGGCGGGGTTCTCGATCGTGGGCTCGGTGGTGAGGACCTCGCAGATGCGCTCGGCGCTCTCCTGGGCCATCGTGATCATGGCGAAGACCATCGAGACCATCATGAGGGCCATGAGGATCATGAAGCCGTAGGTGGTCAGCGCCGAGAGCTGGCCCACGTTGAAGGCGGTGCCGCGCGTGGAGATGATGAGGTAGCTGCCGAACTGGATGACCACCACGAACACGGCGTACACGGCGAAGTTCATCATCGGCGTGTTGAGCGCGAGGATCTTCTCGGCGCGCGTGAAGTCGCGGCAGACGTCCTGCGCGGCGACGCCGAACTTCTGCTTCTCATAGTCCTGGCGCACGTAGCTCTTGACGTCGCGCATGCCGGTGACGTTCTCCTCCACGGACTCGTTGAGCGCGTCGTACTTGTGGAAGACCGAGCGGAAGATCGGGTGCACGGTGCGCACGACCTTGAACAGGCCGAAGCCCAGGATCGGCACGATGATCACGAAGACGAGCGCCATCGGGCCCGACATGACGAAGGCCATCACGATGCCGGCAATCAGAAGCATCGGGCAGCGGATGGCGGTGCGGATGACCATCATGTACGCGAGCTGCACGTTGGTGATGTCGGTGGTGAGGCGCGTGACGAGCGAGCTCGACGAGAACTGGTCGATGTTGGCGAACGAGAAGCGCTGCACGGCCGCGAAGACGTCGTGGCGCAGGTTCATGGCCAGACCGCAGGAGGCCTGGCTGCACGTGACGCCCGCGCCGATGCCGAAGGCGAGCGACGCGAGGGCCATGAGGACGAGCACGCCCGCGTAGGGCAGCATCTGGTTGATGCCGGCGCCCGCCTGGATGGTGTTGATGAGCTGGGCGGTGACGAACGGGATCGCCACCTCCATGGCCACCTCGCCGAGCACGATGATCGGGGTGGCGATCGAGGCGCCCTTGAACTCGCGGATGCTGCCGCCCAGGGTCCTGATCACCTCCCGGCCGCCGATCTCGCGGGACGTGGCCGCCGCTGCTGTGTCTTGCTGCATGTAACTCCTTTCCCCCTCATGCCGCGCGGGCCCGGCGCGCCCGCGGACAACGTGTCATTGTGTGGCGCTCCCGGCGAGATTGCAAGGTACCTTGCGATTATCTGGGGGCGCCTGACAAACTCCCCACATGTGGGGCGCGCCCGCGCGGCGAGAAACCCGCGCGTAAGCTCCGGCAAACGGTAAATACCCAGTTCAGAAAATCGGTAAACGGTCGTCGGGACCCCGCGGGACCAAATGTAAGGCCCTCTGTAAGCGCCGCGTAAACCGCTGTCAGCCTCCCGTAATGCATCGGAAACAAGGCCGATCGCCGCCCGACACGCGCCTAGGATTCAAGCCGACACGGCCGGCGCCCCCACGGGTCGGCCACATCCACGGGAAAGGAACATCAATGTCCAAGCTTGATCTCTCTCGTCGTCAGTTCCTGGGCGTCTTCGGCGGCGTCGCCGCGCTGTCCGGCCTCGGCCTCGTCGGCTGCGGCGGCACCGACAACGCCGCCTCCGGCGAGGGTGGCGACGCCGCGGCGGCGCTGTCCGGCTCGATCTCCTGCTCCGGCGCCACCTCCTTCCAGCCGCTCGTCGAGGACGCCTCCGACGCCTTCTGCGACGCCAACCCGGACGTCTCGATCGCCATCTCCGCCGGCGGCTCGGGCCAGGGCCTCTCGCAGGTCGCCGACGGCTCCGTCCAGATCGGCCGCTCCGACGTCTTCGCCGAGACCAAGCTCGAGGCCGACCAGTGCGAGGGCCTCGTCGACAACCAGGTCTGCATCGTGGGCATGGGCCCGATCGTGAACGCCAACGTTGACGTCGACGACATCTCCACCGAGGACCTCAAGGGCATCTTCATGGGCGAGATCACCGACTGGTCCGAGGTCGGCGGCTCCGCCGGCGCCATCCAGGTCATCCAGCGCGAGGCCGGCTCGGGCACCCGCGCCACCTTCGAGTCCGCCGTCCTCGGCGGCGACACCGCGCCGGACAGCTTCCGCCCGGTCGCCGAGGTCGACTCCTCGGGCACCGTCGTCGAGCAGGTCGCCGCGACCGAGGGCGCCATCTCCTACGTGGCCTTCAACTACATGGAGTCCGACGGCATCAAGGCCCTCTCGGTCGACGGCGTCGACCCCACCCAGGAGAACGTCGAGAACGGCGACTTCAACATCTGGGCCTACGAGCACATGTACACCCGCTCCGACGAGGACGAGTCCACGGCGCCCGTGACCAAGGCGTTCATCGAGTTCATCATGTCCGACGAGTTCGCTGACACCGTCGTGGCCGACGGCTTCATCCCCATGGGCAACATGAAGGTGAAGAAGGACGTCGACGGCAACGTGACCCCCGTCGAGTAGCACCGCTCCACACCCTGTCGGCGGCGTCCCCCCGCAGCGCGCGGGGGGCGCCGTCGACCCCTGACGAGAAAGGCTCTCCCATGGCAAAGCTCATGCCCAAGCGGAGGCTCGAGAACATAGGCCTGGGCGTCACGGGCTTCTGCGTCGCCCTCGTCGCGCTCGTCGTCGTGACCCTCATCGTGATGGTGGCCCAGCAGGGCCTCTCCACGTTCTTCGTCGACGGGCTCGACCCCGTGTCGTTCCTCACCGGACAGAACTGGATCCCCGAGCAGGAGCGCTACGGCGCCCTGCCCATGATCGTCGGCTCGTTCGCGGTCACGCTGCTCTCGACCGTCTTCGCCCTGCCCGTCGCCGTCGGCTCGGCGATCTTCGTCGTGGAGGTGGCGCCGGGCTTCGGGCGCCGCTTCTTCCAGCCCGTGATCGAGCTTCTGGTGGGCATCCCCTCGGTCGTCTACGGCGTGCTCGGCCTCTACGTGATCAACGGGATGGTCCACGCCATCTTCGGCAACGCGGCGCCCACCGGCGCGGGCATCCTCTCGGGCTCGATCGTGCTGGCCATCATGATCCTGCCGACGATCACCACGCTCTCGATGGACGCCCTGCGCGCGGTGCCCAACCAGTACCGCGAGGGCTCCTACGCCCTGGGCTGCACGCGCTGGCAGACCGTGTGGCACGTGGTGCTCAAGAGCGCGCTGCCCTCGCTCATGACGGCCGTCATCCTGGGCATGACCCGCGCCTTCGGCGAGACGCTCGCCGTCCAGATGGTCATCGGCGGCGTCGAGCGCTCGATGCCCTCCGGCCTTCTCGACCCGGCGTCCACGCTCACCGCGGCCCTCACGGCGGGCCTCTCCAACGCCACGTCCGGCTCGGTGTACTACCACGCGCTCTGGACGCTCGGCCTGATCCTGCTCGTCATGTCGCTCGTGTTCATCCTCATCATCCACCTCATCGGCCGGAAGGGGGCGAAGGCCAATGGCTAGCGAGAAGAGCGCCCCGCTCGACCTCGACGCCCACGTCAGGCGCATCAACCGCCAGGACCGGGTCGCCACAGGCGTCCTCACCGTCATCGTGGGGCTCGTCATGCTGCTCGTCGTGGCGATCATCGCCTACATCGTGGTCCGCGGCGGCGGCCGCGCCGTCACGCCGGGGTTCCTCACCAACCCCTACAACGATGACGTGCTCCCCGGCATCGTCTACCAGCTCTGGGACTCGTTCTACCTGCTGATCGTCACGCTGGTCATCTCGGTGCCCATCTCGCTGGGCGCGGCCATCTTCCTGGTGGAGTACGCGCCCGACAACTGGGTCACCTCCGCGGCCAAGACCGCCATCGAGACGCTGTCCTCGCTGCCGTCGATCGTCGTGGGCATGTTCGGCTCGCTGTTCTTCGTGGTGACGCTCGGCTGGAAGATCTCCATCCTCGCCGGCGCCTGCGCCCTCACGATGTTCAACATCCCGATCCTGGTCCGCACGATCCAGCAGGCGCTCGAGGACGTGCCGCGCAGCCAGCGCGACGCCGCCCTCGCCATGGGCCTCACGCGCTGGGAGACCACGATCAACGTGCTGCTGCCGGCTGCCATGCCCGCCATCGTCACCGGCATCGTGCTCTCGGCCGGCCGCGTCTTCGGCGAGGCCGCCGCGCTGATCTTCACCTCGGGCTCGGCGCCCGCGCGCCTGAACTTCGGCTCGCTCAACTTCCTGAGCCCCACCAACCCCTTCAACATCTTCCGCCCCGCCTGCTCGCTGGCCGTCTACATCTGGCGCCTCACCTCCGAGCCCACGGAGGGCAGCGTGGAGATCGTCTGGGGCACCGCCACCGTCCTTCTCGTCTGCGTGCTGCTGTTCAACATCCTCGCGCGCCTGCTCGGGAAGTTCCTCTCGAGGAGGCTGACCGCAGAATGACCGACACCACCGCCACGCAGGCCGCGCCCGCCCAGGGCACGGACCACCTGCTCCAGACCCAGGACGTGACCGTCACCTACGACCTCACGCACGAGGCCCTGCACAAGACCTCGCTCAGCTTCGACGCCGGCCAGGTCACGGCCCTCATCGGCCCCTCGGGCTGCGGCAAGTCCACGTTCCTGCGCTGCCTGAACCTCATGAACCGCGAGATCCCCCGCTGCGTCGTGGGCGGCCAGATCCTCTACCACGGCCACGACATCAACACGCCCAAGGAGAACCTCTTCGAGCTGCGCAAGTCGATCGGCATGGTCTTCCAGCAGCCCACGCCGTTCCGCAAGTCCATCCGCGAGAACATCCTCTTCGCGCCCAAGAAGCACGGGCGCATCCACTCCAAGGACGAGGCTGACGAGCTCGTGGAGACGTCGCTCAAGCAGGCCGCGCTCTGGGACGAGGTCAAGGACAAGCTCAAGCAGTCCGCGCACGCCCTCTCGGGCGGCCAGCAGCAGCGTCTGTGCATCGCGCGCACCCTGGCGATGAAGCCCGACGTGGTCCTCTACGACGAGCCGTGCTCGGCGCTCGACCCGATTTCCACGTTCTCGATCGAGGAGACCATCCGGTCGATCGCCGAGTCGGGCATCTGCGAGATCATCGTCACGCACAACATGGAGCAGGCCACGCGCGTCTCCGACCGCACCGCCTTCTTCTACGTGGGCGACATGGTCGAGACCGGAACCACGCAGCAGATCTTCTCGGCCCCGCGCGACCAGCGCCTCGTTGACTACCTGACCGGCCGGTTCGGCTAAGGAGGGGAGAACATGGACACACAGAACATGGTGGACCCGTCCGCGCGCACCCTCGAGGGCGCCGAGACCGAGCTCTCCATCCGCGACTTCAACCTCTGGTACGGGGACTTCCAGGCTCTCAAGCACATCTCGCTCGAGATCCCCAAGAACCGCGCCACGGCCTTCATCGGGCCGTCCGGCTGCGGCAAGTCCACGCTGCTGCGCACGTTCAACCGCATGTGCGACTTCGTAGAGTCGGTGCGCACCGAGGGCACCATCGAGTTCGGGGGGCGCGACATCTTCCAGATGGACGCCAACGCCCTGCGCGTCTACGTGGGCATGGTCTTCCAGCACCCCAACCCGTTCCCGATGAGCATCCGCGAGAACATCCTCTACGGGCCCAGGCGGATGCGTCGCATCTCGCGCTCCGAGGGCGACGAGATCTGCGAGCGCTGCCTCACGCGCGCGGCGCTGTGGGACGAGGTCAAGGACGACCTCGACAAGAGCGGCCTGGGGCTCTCCGGCGGCCAGCAGCAGCGCCTGTGCATCGCCCGCGCGCTGGCCACCGACCCGTCGGTGCTGCTCATGGACGAGCCCACCTCCGCGCTCGACCCCATCTCCACGAGCATGGTCGAGGAGCTCATGAGCGAGCTCGCCGAGGACCACACCGTGGTCGTGGTGACGCACAACATGCAGCAGGCAGCCCGCGTGGCCGACAAGACCGTCTTCTTCTACCTGGGCGAGCTCGTCGAGAGCGCCCCCACCCGCGAGTTCTTCGCCAACCCGCGCGAGAAGCGCACGCAGGAGTACCTATCAGGGAGGTTCAGCTAATGGCTACCCGCACCAAGTTCACCAAGCAGCTCGAGGACATCGAGGGCTACCTCAACCGCCTGACCGAGAAGGCCGCCTCCGACGTGCGCGCGGCCGGGCTCGCCGCCACCGGCGACAAGGGCGCCGCCGAGGGCGTCATGAGCGGGCGCAAGACCGAGGACCGCCTGCGCAACGCCATCGAGGAGAACTGCCTCGACGTGATGCTGCTCCAGCAGCCGCTCATCGGCGAGGACCTGCGCTTCGTCTCGGGCGCGTTCCGCATCGTCTCGGACCTCACCCACATCGACGGCATGACCCGCGACGTCTGCTGGCTCGTCGAGGAGATCCCGGCCAAGGCCGCCAAGAAGCTCAGCGCCGAGCTCTCCGAGATGTCCGAGTGCGCCGCGCGCATGGTCGAGCAGTCCGGCGCCGCCTTCGCCGCCTCCGACGTGGAGGCCGCCCAGAAGGTCGTCGAGCAGGACAACCGCGTCAACGAGCTCTATAGTGAGGTCGAGGAGAAGCTCGTGGGCCTGATCCGCGAGGGCAAGTCGTCGGCGCGCTACCTGCCCGAGCTGCTCATGGTGGCCAAGTACTTCGAGCGCATCGGCGACCTCTCCAAGCGCGTCGCGGCCTGGGCCATCTTCCGCGTCACCGGCGAGCACGTGGTGGCCGAGAAGACGAGCCAGCGCCTCGATGCCGAGGAGCAGGAGGACTAGCCGCGGCGCGGGAGCGCGGGGACCGGGAACGAGAGACGAGGGACGAAGCGTGGTCTACTACGTCGAGGACGACAAGAACATTCGCGAGCTGACGGTCTACGCGCTCGGCCAGGGCGGCATCGAGGCCCGCGGCTGCGCCGACGACGCCGAGTTCAGGCGCGCCTGCGCCGAGCGCACGCCCGACGCCGTCCTTCTCGACATCATGCTCCCCGACGCGGACGGGCTGGAGATCCTGGCCCGCCTGCGCCGCACCCCCGGGCTCCAGAACGTGCCCGTGATGATGCTCACGGCCAAGGACACCGAGCTCGACACCGTCAAGGCCCTCGACTCCGGCGCCGACGACTACCTCTCCAAGCCGTTCGGCATGATGGAGATGGTGAGCCGCACGCGGGCCCTGCTGCGCCGCGCGGGCCGCGAGTCGGCGGTGCGCGAGAAGCCCGAGGAGCTCAGGGTGGGGGAGGTCACGCTGTGGCCCGACCGCCGCGAGGTGCGCGTGGGCGACCGCGAGGTCCAGCTCACGATGCGCGAGTTCGACCTGCTCGAGTTCCTGATGCGCTCGCCGGGCGTGGTCTTCTCGCGCGAGACGCTCCTGCAGCGCGTGTGGGGCTGGGACTTCGACGGCGGCTCGCGCACTGTGGACGTGCACGTCCAGCAGGTGCGCGCCAAGCTCGGCGACGCCTCCGACCTCATTGAGACCGTGCGCGGGGTGGGCTACCGCGCCAAGGGCTAGGGCCACGCCGTGGTGCGCCAGCCGGGCGTCAAGGGGTCGCTCTCTCACCGCATGTTCGTCGCGCTCGTCGCGGCGTGCGCCGTCGTGGCCGTCGCGGTGACCGCGGCGGCCTCCCTCATATACCAGGGGGCGTTCCTCGCCGACGAGCACGCCCAGCTCGCCGAGGAGTGCCGGGCCATCGCGGCCCGTTTCTAATACACCAAAAAAAAAGCCGCTCCGCTCGAGGGGAGGGAGTTGGGGTCGT
>NZ_CBIFYV010000115.1:0-6419 GCF_966187215.1 Thermophilibacter sp. | reverse complement strand
GGGGGCGGGTGGGGGGTGGGGTGGGGGTTGGGGTTGTCCCTCCTTGGGTGGTCCCATCTACTCTGTTGCGCTATGGTTCAAAGCTGGCGAGAAGGACTCGCTACTTGTTGCGACGCCTCAGGACGAGACCGGCCGCGCTGGCACCGAGGCCGCCCACGAGTGCGACGCCCGCACCGACCAGCGACGTCGGGTCGCTCGTCTTGGGCAGGTTGCCGTTGTTGCTCGTGCTGGTCGACGGGACGGTTGCCTTGGCCGTGCTCACGTTGGTGAACGTCATGTCGTCATCCGCGTAGGACCACGTGGCGTCCAGGTCGCCGTCATCGTCCGTATCGGCCACGTGCACGGTAACCGTCACGTCATCGGTGTCGTACGTGATGCCCTCCTGGCCGTCGTTGACCTCGGAGATGGTGTAGGTGTAGTCGCCGGCGTCGTTGAAGGTCATGTCCTTCTTGAAGCGGATGTTGCCCTCGGCGTCGTTGGTCGCCTCGTCAATCACGCTGCCCTCGGCGTCCTTCACCTGGAACTTGAACTGACCGTCCTTGAGGTCGAGCTCGTTGCCATCGGAGTCCACGAGCTCCTTCTTGGCGACGAAGCCGCCGGTAATAGCCGGGTCGAGCGCGTCGACGGTGTAGCTCAGCTCAGGCACTGGGAACGTGCCCTCACCTCTGTCACCACCCGTGCTCTCATAGGTGAGCGTTGCCTTCTCGTTGGTGTCAACGGGGTACGTTCCGGGCACGGTGGACTTGTTCGCCAGGTTCAGGGCATAGCTGAGCTTGACGCCGTTCGCGGACTCGACGGGCGCGCCGATCTTCCACGTGAGGGTCTCGGTCCCATCCTCTGCCTTCGTGTAAGAGACGACGTACTCGCCCTTGTCACCGAAGGTCACGGTGCCGGCAGCCTCGTCAACGGTGCCCTTGAGCTCGGTGGAGCCGACGCTCATCTTGATGGTGTCGAGCCCCGCGAGATCGAAGTCGTTGCCGATGACATCGGTAACGGTACCGGACTCGATCTCGTAGAGAATCTGATCCTGAATACCAGCAAAGAGCTTGTCGGCATCAGCGTTGCTGTAGTAGCTGTTTTCCGCACCGTTGTCGCTCAGAGAAGCGAGGTAGGTCATAAGCTCTTGACCCCAAGGGAAGCCCGAGGGACCATTCCAGTTTGAAAGATTGTCGTTGCCGTTTGAATCTAACTCAGGCACGGCATAGGCATATGCATGGTCGAACTGCTGAACAAGCGACGCATAGCCAGTCGCGGACTCGTACATGGCGAACTCGGGACCGCATGCATACTTCTTTTGAACAAGAGCCTGCTTCTCTGCGTCATAGATGTAGGTCGAAATCGGATTGGCCTTGCTATTTTCCCCATAGTAGTTCTGTACGTGACCATCGGATTCAGTCGTATTCATCTTGCCGGGGACAGCAGACAGAAACTGCTCGAAGGTGCCGTAGACTTGTTCAATTCCCACTCCGTAGTCATACATCATATCCCACGTGTCGACTTGGTTCTGGGCAGCGCTCTCGACTTTGTCCTCATCATGCAGACCCTGGACGGGCACGCACTTTACCTGGCCATCGTCACCGGTCCACACATAAGTGATGCCGTCAGAAAGGGTCACGAGATACGACTCAGCATCAGCGTAATCAGCCGGGAGACTCTTCATCTGGCTGATGGCCTCTTCGATACCGGCATCCATATTGGTGCCGGAGGTCGTGTCACCATTCACGAAGTTGGCCTTGGTGGCGTCGAGCGTGGCGTCATCTGCGATGTTCTGCCAACCCGTAGACGTGGCGGTACCGGAGAAAATCACAACGTTATAGATGATGTCGGTATTGCTCTTCCCCTTGAGATAGTCGAGCATCTTGGCCGCCTCGTCGCGCATGCCCTGACTCGTTGACTTGTCGAGCACGAACATGACGGCGACCTTGTCTTTGCTCTCCGTCGAGCCGATGGAGAGCTCGACGTTCGCCTGGTCGGCGACCTCGTCGTCCCAGGTCGCGGTCTTGGAGAGGGTGACCCCGTCCTTGGTCGTGACGGTGCCACCGGCAACCTCCTCCGCGATGGCGGAGACCGGGCCGGTCACGGCCATGCCCAGAGCGAGGGCGGCCGTCACGCCGACGGTCGCGACACGTCTGAGGGCACCTCCAAATCTCTTCAATCCCTTTCTCATCTCGGTCCTTTCTCGCTGACTTCTCTGCATATGGGAGAGCCCGCCCGCGAGCGCGCGGCGGGCGGGGTGCCTAGGTGACGGAGCTGAGGGTCGCCCGGTACTCGCTGGAAACCTGAGCGCCGCTCTCGGCGAAGCGCATCTCCGCCTCGACGAGGCCCTCACGTCGCAGCGACGCGAGGCAGCGGTCGATGGTCTTGACGTTGCGACCCAGCATCTCGGCGAGCTCCCGCTTGGAGCAGACGACCCCGCCGCGCAGCGCCGTCTCCCCGGCGATGTAGCGGAGCAGCGACTGCTGGGTCTTGGTGA
The DNA here is from genome assembly GCF_966187215.1 of Thermophilibacter sp. Classification (NCBI taxonomy): domain Bacteria; kingdom Bacillati; phylum Actinomycetota; class Coriobacteriia; order Coriobacteriales; family Atopobiaceae; genus Thermophilibacter; species Thermophilibacter sp. Next base: position 3,946 of record NZ_CBIFYV010000115.1, on the reverse strand, counting down.
GGCGCCGACTGCTCGGGCGACGCACGACCGCCGTCTTCGGACGGTCCGCAGGCTGAACGCAAGCTGACACGTTATCTGTCGTAGCGCACACAGAAAGTCACCCCCTCACCACATGAGAGGGGCGGGAATCGGCATGCCGAACTTGAGAGAGATGCCCTGAACACACGGGCTGTCATCCCTGATGTCACCATGCGGCAGAGCATCAAGATCCCCCTCCCAAAGTCTCAAAACGTAGACTTTTTGGAGGGGGTATGTTTTAATATCTATCGAATGTCGGAAGTCGTCCCATCCAGCGACTTCCCCGGAGCGGAGGGCACGCCTCCCCGCCTGACGGAAACGTCTACCTTTTGAGACAGGCGGGCCGAATCCCCGCTAAGTCCGCGCGGCCCTCACGTCTCGCTCATCCAGCGCATGAACGTCGAGCGAGACACGCGACAGGCGATCGCCGCCTGCGCACCCGTTATCTCATGGGCCCGATACGCGCGCCTGACCTGCTCGAACTCCCTCGGCTGCTCGAGCGCCGGCCGCCCGAAGCGCACGCCGCGCGCCCGCGCCGCCGCGATGCCCTCGGCCTGGCGCTGTCGGATGTTGTCGCGCTCCACCTGGGCCACGTAGCTGAGCAGCTGCAGCACCACGTCCGCGATGAACTCCCCCGTGAGGCCCCCGCGCTCCTCGCGCGTGTCCAGCAGCGGCATGTCGAGCACCACGATGTGAACACGCCGCTCCTTGGTGATGCGTCGCCACTCCTCGATGATGTCGTCGTAGCTGCGGCCGAGCCGGTCGATGCTCTTGACGACCATCGTGTCTCCCGCGCGCATCCGCCGCAGCAGGCGCTGGTAGCTCGGCCGGCAGAAGTCCTTGCCGCTCGCCTTGTCCGAGAAGATGAGCCGTTGGTCCACCCCAAAGGCGAGCAGCGCGTCGATCTGCCGCGCGAGGTTCTGATCCGCCGACGAGACCCGCGCGTATCCGAACGTCCTACCCACTGCCACCTGTTCCATGGAAACCTCCTCCGTCCGCTGTCGTGCAAGCAAGTATCGGAGGCGGGCACTTCTCGCCGCCCGAGGGCACGGCGTCTGGAACTGGCCCCCTGACAACCCACAAAATCTGACTTTTCAGGAACCCAATCGTGCGAATATATGGTTATGAAATCATTTTTTGCGGATTGTTTGATGGCGGGAAGGAAAGCTGGCGAGAAGGGCGGGGATGCCCGAAGCGAGAGGCGCCTGGGACGAGAGGGGCGCGCGACGAGAGAGCGCGGAATCGCGGGCGAGCCGCTACGCCCGCGACGCCAGGCCCGCCAGGATCGTCTCGTGCGCCTCGCGCCGAGCCGTCTCAAAGAAGCCAGCCGTGAGCAGCCTGTAGTCGGGCTCGCCCGTCACGTGCTCGGCGCGGTTCTTCTCGACGATCCCCTCCGCCACGGCAACGGCGGCGCGCACGTCGGACTCGAGGACCGAGTACGGCGGGAAGCTCGCGCACTGGGCGAGAAGCGCCTCGTCAACGCGCGGCACCAGGGAGATGTCGAGCGTCCGCCCGAACAGCGCGAAGTCGGACTGCTTGCCGATGCGCGCCTCCTCGCCGGGCGCCATCCCGATGCGCGCCAGGTAGGCACGGGTGTGCGCGTTGTAGACGTGGTCGGCCACGAGGTGCGCCCACGCGCCGAGGACCACGTCGCTCACCTCGTCGCGACCGGCGACGTAGAAGTCCCAGAACTCCTGGTGGCGCGGCAGCGGGATGTGCTCGCGCACCGCGTGGTGCGTGAGCTTGTAGTCGATGCGAACGGTGGTGTGGGGCACCATGTAGCCCACGTAGACGTCAGGCACGAGGTTGCCGAAGAGGAACGCGTTGGCGTCGCGCACACCGAGGGCGTCGGCCCCCTCCTCGCGAAGGAGCCGCTCGACGTGCGCGGTATGTATGTTCCAGCTCGGCATGGCGACCATGCTAGCACGCCGGCCGCCCGCGGCGCGACGACGCCCCGCGCCCCCTAGACGTACTCGGACCCGCGCGCCTTCTCGACCGAGAGGATCGTGGCGGCGTTCTGCTGCTCCGTGCTGCTCAGCAGCCCCATCGAGTCGAACTGCTCGGGCGAGTAGAGCGGCGTGTACCAGGACTGGGCGTTGAAGTAGTCCTGGAGGTCCTGCCTCTGGAACATGCGGCCGTGACGCGCGTAGATCTCGTTGCGAGCCACGTAGAGCTGCCAGTTGGAGAGCCCGGAGAGCTCGTCGGCGCTGTAGAGGCGCGTGGAGCTGTCGGGCAGGACGTAGGTGCCCGAGGACGTCGGCGCGGATGTGGGCGCGGGCGCGGGCTCAGGTTCGGGCTCCGGCTCGGGCTCCGTCACCGTGACGGCGAACGTCGCGGAGAGGTCCTCGTAGGTGACGGTGACCTCCACGCTGCCCGCCGCGTCAAACGAGCTCGGGTCAAACGAGAAGTCCGCGGCGGCGTCGGAGGCGTAGGTCACGGTCTGGGTGGTCCCGTCGTCGAGCGTGACCGTGAGCGAGAGCCCCGCGGGGTCGAGGCTCTCGCCCACGAGGTAGTCGGTCTTGCTGGGAGCGGTCGCAACGGCGAGGCTCTGCGGCACGGGGTCGGTATCGGAATCGTCGGGCTTGATCTCGGGCTCGTCTCCCTCCACCTCCTGCACGACCGACGCGTCGCCGAGCAGGTGCAGGCCAAACGGGTCGATCACCACCACGACGAGCGCCGCCACCGCGGCCACGGCGAGCACGCACGTGACCACCGCGGCGATCACCAGGCCCTTGCCCGAGCGCTTGGGCGCCTCGGGCTCGGCGCCGCCGGCGACCCGGGTCTCGCCGTCCGCGGCCGGGGCCGGCGCGTCCGCGAGCGGAACCGTCGCGTCCGCGGCCTCCAGCCGCGCCCCGCACGACGTGCAGAATCTCGTCCCATCGGGCAGCTGCGCCCCGCAGTTGGTGCAGAACATCGTGGTCCCCTCTCCCGCGTCAGTCGTGCGTGCGGTGGTCCTGGTAGTTGGCGAGGTAGCCGGCGAACTCGGCCGACGTGTCCGAGTTTCCGCTGCGCCACGCCTTGTGGTCCGTGATCTGGCTCTCAAAGCCATAATACGCGTCGATGTAGGCGATGAGGCCGTCAAGCGCCTCGAGCTGCGCCTCCGGGTAGTCGCCGGAGCCGCCCACGTGCACGAGCTCGATGCCCACCGACCACGCGTTCATCCCGTAGTCCGCGAAGCTCGCGCCGATCGGCACGCTCCCGAGCATGTCGTCGCGCCCGTCCTCGGTGATGCCAAAGAGCTCGTTGTGGCCCGTGTCGCCGTAGCCCGCGTGGTGCGCGATCCGGTCGAGCGGCACGCACTGGACGATGTGCCCGTCGGTCCCCACCACGAAGTGCGCCGCCACCAGGTTGCCGCTCGACGACCACCACGACACCACGCTCTCCGGGCTGCCGACGCCCTCGGTGTCGTGCAGCACGATGTAGCGCTGGTGCCCGGCGTCCTTGGGCCCGTGGTCGAACTCCGGGCGCATGTCCTCCACGAGGTCGAGCCGAGCGAGAAGGACCGCGCGCCCGAGCGCCGCGAGGTCGCCCTCGAGCTCGGGCAGCTCGACGGAAACGGGCTCCGGCCCGGCATCGGCGACCGGCACCTCGGCCGGCTCGTCCCTCTCGCCCGCCGGCGCGCCAGAGCAGCCGCACCCGCCCAGTGCAAGCGCGGAGGCGAGAAGAACGGCGACGCCCGATCGGCGCCCCGCACGGGGCCGGGGAACAGACCGAGCGCCGCGCCCGGGACCGAGCATGCCGCCTCCTCTCGTCGCGTGACACGAGCATAGCGCCCGCACCGCCGCGCCTGCCGGCGAATCGGCGAGAAGACCGTCCGGAAGCCGCGCGCCAACGGTTGAGGTAGTCGCGTCACGAAAAGTGGTGTAGGGCCGTCCCCGGGGCCCGCAGCCCCGCCCCGTATCCTACGCCGCCCTCCTCTTCCTGTCGA
>NZ_CBIFYV010000114.1:0-4241 GCF_966187215.1 Thermophilibacter sp. | reverse complement strand
CGACTATGGCCTGCCTGTCGTCTTCCCGGTACATGCGGACCTCCGTCCCGGACGCCTCGGGCGTCCAACTTTTCGTCCGCACCCCCAGCTCCTCCCTAAACGAACGTTTCAGAGCCAAAAGTGTTCGGATAGGCAGGAGGAAAGTGCCCGAGGGCGCTTGGAGAAGTCGCCCGACGAGAAGGTCGGGCCGCCGCGGGCGCGGATGCCCCTACAGCACGAACAGCAGCGCCGAGAGCGTGATGCAGACGCTGCCCGCGAGCGTGAACAGGTGGAAGACGAAGTGCAGGTAGGGCACCTTCTTCACCGCGTAGAAGACGGCGCCCACCGTGTAGCTGAGCCCGCCGGCCACCAGAAGCCAGAACGCGGGCGGCGGCAGCAGCTCCCAGAGGTCGCCGACGCGAAAGACCACGAGCCAGCCCATGAGCACGTAGACGACGGCGGTGAGCCAGGCCGGCTGGCGCTCGCGCAGCAGGCACTCGGCCACGATGCCGGCCACGGCGATGGCCCAGACCGCCGCGCAGAGCCACACTCCGCCGCGCGCGCCCAGCGTGACCAGCGAGAAGGGCGCGTAGCTCCCGGCGATGAGCAGGTAGATGCCGCAGTGGTCGAGCACGCGGAAGACCGCCTTGGCCTTCTCGGGCGCGAGCGCGTGGTAGAGCGTCGAGAGCAGGTACTCCACGATGAGCGCGACGCCCATCAGCAGCGCGGCGGCCAGGCGCACCCCGCCGCCGTGGCTCACGGCGACCACGATCATCAGCACGAGCGCCGCGATGGCGAGAAGGACGCCCACGCCGTGGCTCACCGAGTTGGCGATCTCCTCGCCGAGCGAGTAGCGCTTGGCCCGCGGCGCGCGCGGCGCCCCGGACCCGGGCGCGCCGCCGGGCGCCGCCGTCTCCTGCGCGAGCTCTGCCATGGGGACTCCCTTCGACCGGGTGGGTATAATGGCCCACGTCGTATGGGGAGAGCATACCCCCTGTCGCGTCCGGGGAGGCCGCCTTGAGGAAATCGACGTTTATCGGCAACTTTGTCGCGTGGGTCGCGGTCGCGGCCGTGTGCTGCGCGTTTCTCGCCTGGTACCACATGACCGACATGGAGGTCGTGGCCGCCGCGCTCGGCTCGTCGGGCCCGGCGCAGCTGGGCGTGGTCCTGGCGGCGCCCGTGCTGGTCTACGCCATCGGCGTGGTGCTGGGCCTGCTGGTGCTGTGGGTCAAGAAGATCACCGTGGGCAAGGTGGCCAAGCGCGTGTGCCGGGCGATCTCGCTCGCGGTGCTCGCGTGCATGGCGCTCGCGGGGCTGCCGGTGCTCGTCCCGTCCGCGGGCGACGCGCTGCTGGGGCTGGTGGTCGTGGTCGTCTACGTCTCGGTGGCGGCGCCGGTGCTCTTCGTGGTCGTCGGCTTCGTCTACGCCGTGGGCTGCGCGGGCGTGGACCGCACCAAGCGCGGGCCGTTCGCCAAGTACCTGCCCGAGGACGACGAGGAGTAGCGCCCCCGGCCCTTCTCGCCGCGGCGCGAGGGCGATTCTTGCGGGCGTGTTACGGCGCTTGCGCGCGCGTCCCGGGCACTGCTAAGGTATGCCGCATGAGAAGCGCTGCCGCACATACCGCGATGATGATGGCGATGTCCATGGAGATGCCCAAGCCCGGGCACTCCGTCGCGCTGTGCCGCGCTGGCCTGCGCGTGGAGACCGGGCGCCTCCACTAGGTCGGCTCCGGCGGGAGTTGACCTCCCTGTTCACGTCATCGAGCGGAGCCTCGCACATGATTCAGATCAAGCACCTCACCAAGACCTACGGCACGTCGCCGGACGCGCCGCATGCCCTTGACGACGTCTCGTTCGACGTCGCCGACGGCGACATCATGGGCGTCATCGGCATGAGCGGCGCCGGCAAGTCGACGCTCGTGCGCTGCATCAACCTGCTCGAGCGCCCCGACTCCGGCCAGATCGTGGTGGACGGCCGCGACGTCACGGGCCTCGCGGGCGCCGAGCTGCGCAGCTATCGTCGCCGCGTGGCGATGATCTTCCAGAGCTTCGGGCTTCTCGCCCAGAAGAGCGTGCTCTCAAACGTCTGCTTCCCGTACCTGGCCGCCAACGGGCGCGTCACGGCCGAGAACCGCGAGCGCGCGCTGGAGCTGCTCGACATGGTGGGCCTGCGCGACCGCGCGGCCGACTACCCGGCGCAGCTCTCGGGCGGCCAGCAGCAGCGCGTGGCCATCGCCCGCGCTCTGGCGTGCGACCCGGCCTACATCCTGTGCGACGAGGCCACGAGCGCGCTGGACCCGGCGAGCACCAACACCGTCCTCAAGCTCCTGCGCGACATCAACCGCTCCACGGGCGTCACGATCATCGTGATCACGCACTCGATGGGCGTGGTCGAGAAGATCTGCAAGAACGTCGTGGTGCTCGAGCACGGGCACGTGGTCGAGAAGGGCGCCGTGCCGGACGTGTTTGCCGCGCCGCAGTCGGACGCCGCCAAGGTGCTGCTTGAGAGGGTTGATTGGGATGCCTAGCGTCGTGACCGAGTTCGTCAGCCAGTACGGAGATCTTCTCGCCCAGGGCGTGGTCGACACGCTCGTCATGCTGTTCGCGTCCACCGCGATCGCCTACGTCTTTGGCATCGTGCTCGGCGTGGTGCTCTACCTGACCGCGCCGGGGTCGCTGCGCCCCATGCGCGTGCTCAACGCCGTGCTCGGCTGGGTGGTCAACATCGGCCGCTCGCTGCCGTTCATCATCCTGCTCATCTCGCTCATGCCCGTGACCTCGGCGCTCGTGGGCACCACCTCGGGCGTGCGCGGTGTCATCCCGCCGCTCGTGGTCTCCACGGCGCCCTTCGTGGCGCGCATGATCGAGCAGTCGCTCGCCGAGGTGCCGCGCGCCAGCGTGGAGGCGGCCGAGGCCTGCGGGGCGAGCGTCCCGCGCATCGTGGTCTCGGCGCTGCTGCCCGAGGCGCTGCCGTCGATCGTGCGCGGCGTGTCTATCACGCTCATCGCGGTGCTCGGCTACACGGCCATCGCGGGCGCCGTGGGCGCCGGCGGCCTGGGCGACATCGCCATCCGCTACGGGTACTACCGCTTCGAGGACGAGATGATGATCGTCACCGTGGTGCTGCTCATCATCATCGTGCAGCTCATCCAGAGCGTGTGCGACCTCGTGGCGCGCAAGATCGACCACCGCGCGGCCGGCAGCCGATAGCCGGGCTTCGCGGCCGCATCACTACCTGTCAGTTTTTTACATGCGAAGGAGAATCATCATGACCAGCAAGAACCTCAGCCTCACCCGTCGCGGCTTCCTCTCGGGCGCCGCCCTTCTCGCCACCAGCGCGCTCGCCGCGTGCTCGGGCGGCTCCGACGACGCCGCCGCCGGCGATGACGCCGCGCAGACGCTCACCGTGGGCGCCTCGCCGAGCCCGCACGCCGTCATCCTCAACGACTACGCCGCGCCGCTGCTGGCCGAGCAGGGCATCACGCTCGAGGTCAAGGAGTACACTGACTACATCCTTCCCAACCGCGACACCACCTCGGGCGAGCTCGACGCCAACTACTTCCAGCACATCAACTACCTCAACAACTACAACGAGGAGAACGGCACCGACCTGGTGAACGCGGGCAAGATCCACTTCGAGCCGATGGGCGTGTTCGCCGGCAAGTCGAGCGACATCGACAACGTGCCCGACGGCGCCACGTTCAGCGTGCCCAACGACCCCACCAACGAGGGGCGCGCGCTGCTGCTGCTGCAGAGCTTGGGCCTTCTCACGCTCTCCGAGGACGCCGGCATCACCGCCACGCCCAACGACATCGTGGACAACCCCAAGAACCTGCAGTTCTCCGAGCAGGATGCCGCGGCGGTCGCGCGCACGCTGAACGACGCGGACTTTGCCGTGATTAACGGCAACTACGCCATCGACGCCGGCCTCAAGCTCGAGGACGCCGTGGCACAGGAGGACGCGAGCTCCGACGTCATCCAGAACGAGTATGCCAACGTCATCGTGACCACGCCCGACAAGGAGGACGACGAGCGCATCACCGCGCTCGTGGGCGTGCTGCAGACCGACGACTTCAAGGCCTACCTGGCCGACACGTTCGGCGACGCGGTGCAGGCCGCGTTCTAGGGCTCGCGAGCAGACGCGCGACGGGGCCGTCCCGGGTGGGGCGGCCCTTTTTTGGCTCTTCGAGGTTTCTAGTGGGTAGCACGCGCTGACGCCAGCTGGGCCGAGAAGTCCAGCCTCCCCAGCCTGAGGAATATCAT
>NZ_CBIFYV010000113.1:0-7790 GCF_966187215.1 Thermophilibacter sp. | reverse complement strand
TTCTCCTCTCTCCCACCCAGACCCGGAGATCGGGATCTTCTTCGTCACCCCCTGTTGCAAAATGGGGGAGACGACTCCGGGGTCAGGGGCATCACGCGTCCGGCCCGGAGGGACCCTTCTCCTCGGGCGAAGGAGGCGTCGAGCCACCGACGGCGTCCAAGGCCTCGTCGATCGCCCTGATGCATCCGCGCCCGAGCACCGTCCCCGCCTCGAGGGCCGCCTCGGCCGCCCGCCGGAGCGCCGGCGACGAGTCCCTCAGGGACTTGGCCACGGTCCCGCCCATGCGGCAGATCACCCCCTTCGCAGGCGGCTCTCCGGGAGTTGCCGCGGGCGAGACGGCGCGGGGACACGGGTCAGGAGCCGGACTGGGCTCGGGCGCCCCGCGTCCGCCGGAGTCCTCCCGGTCCGAGGGCCCATCAAGGTCGTCGTCCCCCGACCCAGCGGCCGACGTCTCACCGCTGCGCCGGTAGAGCTGCTGGTACGCCCGCTCGCGGATGGCCGCGTAGTCGGGCTCGGCGTAGTAGTCGTCGGGCTGGTCCTCGGGAAGGCGCTCGTCGTCAAAGACCACCACGACGGTCTTGTCGTCGTCGATGAGCTCGCGCGGGTAGGACTCGAGGTAGGCGGCGGCCTGGCGCTGCACCTCGTCGAGGTGCTCCGCGTCGTCAGGGAGCGGGTGCAGGAACATCCGGGCCTTGGCGCGATCGAGCGGGCAGTCGGTGTTGGCGGCCAGAAGCGGCGGGGCGATCATGCCCTCAAGCACGCCGTCGGTGCAGAGCAGCGCGGTGGCAACGCCCTCGAGCACGCCAAACTCCCAGTGGTTTTCAAAGCAGAGCGGGTACACGCGCCCCTCGTCGTCACGCTGCATCTTCGTGACGAGGACGTAGGTCCCGTCAGACATTCCCGCCACGATCCCCGAGTCACCCGACTGCCCCCAGAAGAGCCGGTCGCCGTCGAGAAGCACCAGGCTGAGCGTGGCGTCAAACTCCCCGGCGGACTCCCCCATCTCGGCGGCGCGGTCGAGGACCGCAACGTAGGCGGCCCGATAGGCGCCGCGAAGCACCTCGAGGGTCTCCTGGGGGTCGGCGCCGGGGCGCGCGTGCTCGTCGCAGTAGTCGACGGCGACCCGCGCGGCGACCGCGCTCCCCACGTCGGAGTGGGTCTCGCTTCCCAGGCCGTCGCTCGCCGCAGCTGCGGCGAGGGTCCCGTCCTCGGAAACCCAGGAGGCGTTTGAGTCCTGACAGGGGACGCCGGCCTCGGCATGCCATGGGCCGACGACGCTCGTGCCATAGGTGTGCAGCATCTCGATCAGTCCCTTCTCTCGTGGGGCCAGCGCCCCGACGGGCGCCGGCCCCGCTGCGTTGTCCTACGAGGGCTAGTCGTTCAGCCAGGCGTCGCGGAGGGGCACCATTGAGACGTTGCTCTGGCTGGTCCCGACGGCGGTGTCCACCGTGACTTCCTCGCCGGGGGCCGAGGTGCTCACGGCCTTGACGCTGTTGGCGGCGAAGTCGAAGAAGTCGTTGAAGTTGAAGTCGCCGTTCTTGACCTCGAAGCACCAGTCGCCGTGCGCGCGGCAGAGCTTGGAGGCGGTCGCCTTGTCGTACTCGCCAAAGCCCAGGAACCAGAGCTTCATCTTGCCGCCGGTGACGCGCTCGTAGACGAGGTCGGCAGCCGCGTCGACGTTGCCGGTCACGGTGTCGAAGCCGTCGGTCATGACGATGAGATAGGGCTTGCGCTCCACGATGCCCTTCTCTACGTATTCGCGGCTGCGCTCGCGAATCTTCTGGATGCCCGTGAGGACGGCGTCGTTGAGGTCCGTGCAGCCGCCGCAGGAGAGCTCGAAGCTGTGCATCTCCTTGATGGGGCACCAGTCCTGGATCACGCGTACCTCGTCGTCGAAGGAGATGACGCAGACGTCCACGCGCTTGGCGGCGATGGGATCCTCGCAGATGATGCCCTTGAAGTTGTTGAGGTTGGCGTTGATGTTGCGGATGGCCTCGCCGGAGACCGACCCTGAGGTGTCCACCGCGATGAGGACGGACATGTGGTCCTGGTCGGCGGCGACGGGCGGCAGGCTGGCAAAACGTGGGGTCTCGGTGATCATGGCAGGTCCCTTCTCCTGGTGTCGGACGGGGCCGGGCGCCCCGCCTCCTGACGCTGCTCACGCAACCACACGTCCCGTGGCCCCGTTGCGCAACGCGGGTCCCGAACGCCCCTTTACGGTGGGCTCACATCGCGGGAAAGGGGCGAGCAATGGTTGAGAGCTATAACATCTCGGATAAGGATTGGAATCTTCTGAGCTCGTGGGCGGAGGCGCTCGACGCCCCGGCGCTCTTTCTCAGGCTGCCCGGGCACGGAGACGTCGGAGAGGACGCGCTCATCGCCGAGCTTGCCGACATGACCTACGAAAAGAACGTCAGCAACGGCGTCCACCGGGCGGACTCGCGTCGAAGGCACTTCGCTCGCAGGAACTTCCCCTATGCGGGAAGTCCCTCCGACGTCGAGCGCTTCAGGGACGAGCTCGAGGGCCGCGCGGAGGTCACGAACGACTTCCACGGCGTCGACTGCATCGATCTCACCGGATGGGTCGGCGCGGACCCCTCCAAGGGAGGCTGGGACGCGCTGGTCCATCACGTTCAGGCGCACCCTCATGTCGACTTCGTGTTCACCGCCCGCTGTTCCGAGAGGCGCCACGCGGACCGACTCGTCAGCCTGATCAGCGTGTCCTGCGGGGTTCCGGTCGAGCCGATCTCCATGCTCCCGCCGACCCCGGTGATGCTCGCGGACTCCGTCTTCGGCGGAGAGGGCGCAGGACCCGGCTTCGACGCCCTCGTCTCCTGGTTCGAGGGTCTCGACACGGCCTCGCTCGAGATCAGCTACGCCCTCTCGCGCGGCGTTGCCGCAAAGGCCCGGATGCTCGGGGCCGACCTCAATGACCCGAGTCGGGTCGAGGAGCTTCTCGACGGCTATGACAGGACCGTGGCCGGGCTGTACGGGTCAAGCAGGTTTGGATTCTAGAGAGGTGGGTGGTCGCATTGACCGGAAGCAGGTTCGCGTCCGAGGCGGACATCATGAGGAGCAGCGTCTGCTGCAACGTGAGGGGCGCCGTCGAGCTGCTTGAGAGACGCGGGGGCTACGCGCGCCTCGTGGAGGATGAGGCAGACAGACGCAAGCTCGGGGAGCTCTGTCCCGACGGGGGACTCGTCGTCGGCTCCCGCGGGAGCGGGTCCGTGCAGGTCGCGCCCGGAGACAGCCACTCCCTCATCATCGGCTGCAGCGGAAGGGGGAAGACCCGGAGAGCAATCATCCCCATGGCCGAGACAATGATCCTCGCAGGGCACAACCTGGTCGTCAACGACATGAAGGGCGAGATCGTCGAAGCCCTCGCCGGGCTTCTGGAGCTCATGGACTACAGCGTCCACGTCGTCGACCTGCGCCATCCCGCATGCTCTCCCGACCAGTACAACCCCCTCTCCGCCGCATGGACGTCCTGGAACTCCGGGGACCGTGACGGCGCGGCACGGCTGATCAGGAATTTCGCCTTCACCGTCTTCTCCAGCTCAGCCGCGGCATACGGGGTCGACCCCTTCTGGGAGAACTCGGCCCAGGACTACTTCACCGCGCTGTGCCTGGGCATGCTCGAGGCGAAGTGCGACCTCGAGGAGTTCACCCTCGAGTCCGTCGCGGCGATGGATCGCGACTCGATGGGGCGTCCGAGGGGCCGGGCGCCTCTCGACATGTTCTTCTCCCACATGGAGGGGACGATCGCATCTTTCTCGGCGGCGGGAACCCTCGGCGCCCCGGAGGCGACGAAGGCGTCCATCCTGTCGGTGTGGCGCCAGGACATGAGCATCTACAGCTCGCAGGAGGGCCTCATGAGCGTGCTCTCTCGCTCGAGCTTTGACGCCTCCGCTCTCGCCGGGAAGCGGACGGCGATATTCCTGATCTCCCCTGACGAGCACTCGGAGCTCGCCCCCATCGCAACGGCAATCCTCGGTCAGCTCATGGCTCAGGCGATCTCGCTCGCCGAGGCAAGCGACGAGGCCCGTCGGCAGCCCGTCGACTTTGTCCTCGACGAGTTCGGCAACCTCTCCAAGCGCATACCGAGCTTCGGTGAGGTCGTTTCCGCCTGCCGCGGCCGCGGGATCAAGCTGCACGTCTGCGTTCAGTCGGACGCCCAGCTCGAGCACGTCTACGGCAGGGAGCTCAAGGACGCCATCATCGGAAACATGTACAACCATCTGTTCCTCGGAACGAGGGACCCGTGCTACCTCAAGCAGCTCAGCGAGCAGCTCGGCGAGTACGTGACCCCCGGCGGGAAGACGGTGCCGAGGATGACGAGCGGCCAGCTGCAGCGCCTTGAGAAGCGCGCCGGGGAGACCGAGGCGGTCGTCCTCATGGAGGACCTGGCCCCGTTCGTCGCAGCCCTCCCCGACTACGAGTCCATCTGCCCGACCCTCCCGCGAACCGGCCGCGAGTCGAGGCACCCGGAGGAAGACCGCCGCACCCTGCCCCCTCGCCGCGTGTTTGACGTGAGGTCGCACGTCAGGTCATGGATTAAGGAGGAGATGGAGGGGATCACCGAGTCAATCGCCCAGGGCGAGGCGGCGGCTGGGAACAGGGATCGCCCAGCGTAGCTCGAGGAGTAGGGAGCCCCGGCGCAAGCATTGACGAAGGCAACGACTAGAGAACGGGAGAGATGTCATGACGCTTCAGAACGACACCACCATCGACGTGGCCAGCGCCTTTCTTAGGGAGCGGGTCATCTTCCTAGCGGGGGCAATCGACGACTCGCTCGCCAACCGAGTCGTTTCACAGCTCCTCCTGCTCGCGGCCGACTCGGACTCGGACATCACGGTCTACATCAACTCCCCCGGGGGCAGCGTCTCCGCCGGGCTGGCGGTCTTCGACACGATGCAGTACGTGCCGTGCGACGTCAGGACCATTGGCGTCGGCATGTGCGCCAGCATGGGGGCGTTTCTCCTCTGCTCCGGCACCCCCGAGAAGCGTGCCGTTCTCCCAAACACCCAGGTCCTGATTCACCAGCCCCTCGGAGGGGCGTCCGGCCAGGCCACGGACATCGCGATAGCGGCCCAGCACATCCTCGAGGCCCGCGAGCGCATCAACCGGATCATGGCCGAGAGAACGGGAAACCCGGTCGAGGCGATCTCGAGGGACATGGAGCGCGACCACTGGATGTGGGGCGCGGAGGCGGTCGAGTACGGGCTCGCGGACAAGGTGATCGAGCCTGCGCACGTGGGCTGAGCGGCCATTGCCGGAAAGGGGGGCAGTCATGCCTCGTCAACCAATCGTTCTGCTCTTCGCGCTGTTCGGCGCCGTGTCGTGCGCGCTCGCCGACGTCAGACGGGGACGTTCGTCGCTGCTTGCCGCGGGCCTTTCCGCGGGCTGCCTCGCCGCGCTCGCGTTCCGGACGGGCAGCCCCGTCGGGACGGTCGCGTGCTCCGTCGTACTTCTCGCCTCGCTCGTCGCCGTCGTGGCGGCGGGCCCCTGGCTCGACGCCGCGCCCCTCGGGCCGCTTGCCGCCCTCGCGGCGATGGGCCTCTACCTGCGCGGCACCACGGCACTCGGCGGCACCGGCGAGCTGCTCGTCCTTGTCGGGGCTGCCGTCGCCGCCCTGTGCCTCGCGGACCGCGAGCCGGACGACGGGCAGGTCGGCGCCACGACCCTCGGCCTCGGCCTGCTCGCGCTGGGGCTTGCCAGCGGAACCGGGCGCATACCCTTCTGGCGGTGGGGCTTCGACCCCGCCGTCCTCGCGCTGTCGGCACTCGCCGCGGGCGTCGCAGGGTTCTTCTCGTCGCGGGGCGGCGAGCGGCGCGACCTCGCGGCCGCGCTCGCCGTGGCGGTGGCGCTCCTCGCGAGCTCGGGCTCGCTCGCCGAGCTCCTCCTGCTCTTCTTCGTGACCGCTGTCCTCTACGTGCTCAACGCGCCGCGCCGCACGCGCGCCGCGCTCGGCGCCTTGGGGGCGACCCTCGCGCTCGTCCTTCTCGCCCTGACCATGTTCCCCGACCGCATCATCGACTGGCTCGAAGCGCCCTCGGACGTCTACGGCGCGGGCTTTGACCTCAGCGTCCTCAGTGACGTCCTGCGCGGCGCGCGCCCGCTCGGCGACGGCGTCCCCGATGTGGCGACGCTTGCCACCCCGGACTTCTCGACCCTCTACACGCTGGGCCAGGCGGTCTCCGCGTTTGGGTGGGCGGGCCTCGCCCTGCCGGCCCTCGTCGTGGCGAGCGTCATCGCGGCGTTCCTGCGCGCGCTCCCCTCGCTCGGCCCGGCCGAGAGGAACCTCGCGCTCGCGCTTCTCGCCACCTTTGCGGCGTCGGCCGCGGGAAACGCCCTCTACGTCTTCCACCTGGCGCCGGTTCCCGCCATCCCCTTCCCGTTGCTCTCCTCGAGCGCGTCCGCCACGATCTCCTTCGTGCTCGCGGGCGTGGAGCTCTCACGGGTCGTGGGCTCCGGCGCGTGTCGAGAGGTCCAGGGGGCGGCGGCCTAAGCGCCCGGTGCCGAAGCGCGACACGACGAGGCGGGCGGGACCGGTGCCCCGCCCGCCTCGTCGGCGGCTCCGTGCCTGCCCGCGACCGCTAGGCTGCCGAGAGCTGCTCGGCCACGAAGCGCTTGACGTCGGGATACAGGGAGGTCACGAACTCCACCCCCTCCTCGACGGCGCGCTCAATGTCGTCGAGCTCCTCGAGCGGCGTCGCCGAGTAGAAGTAGCGGACCTCGCCGTCGGTGAAGTCGATCCGCAGCTCGAGGGCGCGGTCGTCCTCGAGCCCAAAGGCGAAGCGCTGCCACGCGCGACGGTCGCGAGCCCCCTCCGGAAGCATCCAGTTGGGCGTGAAGCGCAGGTAGTGGTGGTCCACCCCCAGCTCGTAGATCACGGAGCAACCGCTGTCCCCGCGCTCATAGTAGGCG
This sequence comes from Thermophilibacter sp., assembly GCF_966187215.1. Classification (NCBI taxonomy): domain Bacteria; kingdom Bacillati; phylum Actinomycetota; class Coriobacteriia; order Coriobacteriales; family Atopobiaceae; genus Thermophilibacter; species Thermophilibacter sp. Next base: position 863 of record NZ_CBIFYV010000113.1, on the reverse strand, counting down.
TAGGACGAGTCATCGTCGCAGGGGGCAAAGGCGGTTCCGCCGTGTCCCAGCGTCATGCCGTCCAGGGGCGTGGCGCCCGAGCTCTTGATGGTCATCTCAGTCTCCTCTCTGGCGCGCCTACGCGCGCTCCTCCGTCGCCTCGTCCTCGGCCCGACGCTGCGCGACCAGGGCCTCGAGCCTCCTCCTGAGCTCGCGCGCGAAATCGGGACCGGGCTCGCTCCCCACCCGTTGCCGCGGCGCGATCGTCTCGCCGCTGTCATCGTCGCCCCCGTCCCCGGGCTCGTCGTAGTCGATGAGCGTCCAGGGCTCCGCCCCGGCGTCGAGCGCGAGCATGACGCCGGCGAACGCGTGGACGGTGGAGAGCGCGAGACCGAGGACCTCCTCGACGTCACGCCGCCCCTCCAGCGCGTCGAAGGGCTCGGTCACGAAGACCGCGCGTCCGTCCTCGACGGCGAGCCCAGGGACCTTGAGGCGGCTCGAGTAGCACGAGAAGAGCTTCCTCGTCGCACGCTCGAGCTCGGGGGCCACGCGCTGCCCGGTCTCCACGCGGACGACCACCAGGCCGTCGGGCCGCAGCTCGACGATCCCGCGGGCGAAGGCGATGCCGTGCCGGCGCCCGTTCATCTCGTAGCGCGTTCCGTCGCCCGAGACGTCATGGAACCAGTATCGCCCCGAGGCGTCCAGCTGCTCGCGCAGCCGCTCGCTCGCCTCCGCGGGAGCGGGGCCCTCCGGCATGAGCCCCAGCATCTCGACGAACTTCTCGCTCCTCATGACAACTCCCTTCTCACGGGCGCCCGTCATCGGGCGCCTCCCTCATGTGACCCCCGCCCGCGCCTAGGCAAAGCCCGGGCTCCTGCGGGGGG
>NZ_CBIFYV010000112.1:0-25092 GCF_966187215.1 Thermophilibacter sp. | reverse complement strand
GCCTCGGATAACATACAAAATTAGCTACAGCTTTATATGTCCGCAGGATTGGTTTCCTGAAAACTCGATTTTTGTATGTTAATCCGCTGCGACAGGCGCGAGGCGAGGCCGTTCCTTGCGGCAGCGGCAACGGCAACGGCAGCGGCAGCGGCAGCGGCAACGACAACCCTATAGGCCATATTTCTCACGCAGCTCGGAAGCCATCTCGCGCGCATCTACCACGTTGCCATCCAGGTAGTCACGATATCCCGCGAGCAGAGACGCCCTCTCCTGCTCGGTCAGCTCCCCTCGTCCTCAAGGTCGGAGACGCGCATCACGACAAAATCATCGATACCGTCAATGCTCACGGAAAACGGTCCGTTTGCCGCAGCGTAGGCGCTGCGCAAGTCATCTTTGGTCGACTCGGTGAACCCTCGGCAGCGCCTATACCCTGCTATCCCTGCGCCCACTTGGTCAGGCGGTAGACGTTCGCCAGCTGAGCGCCGTTGTCGGAGTGCACGGCCTGCGATGTGACCAGCCCGTCGCGGCGCATGCGGCTGAGCAGGCGGTCCACGGTCTTCTCGTTGCGCCCGATGGCCGCCGCGATCTGCGCCTTGGAGCAGGGATAGCCCTCGTGGCGCTCGATAAACCGGATGATCTGCAGCTCCGAGGGCGTCAGGCGCACCGGCCCGTGGGGCGTGTCGCGGATCCTCGACGCGGCCGGAACCCTGAGGGAGCGGATGTCGGGCTCGTCGGCCCTGGCAGAAACCTCGTCCATGGGAACCTCCAATGCGCCCGCGCGCCGCGGACCGCCGTCCGCCGGCACCTCTCATTGGCGGCTCATTGTACGTCTATAGTCGTACATTCGCAAGGCGATGCCCTCTACTCTGGGGTCATGAGTACCGAGACGAGACAGAGGTTTGGGCGCAAGGTCCGGGAGCTTCGCGAGGAGCGGAGCTTCTCGATGCGCGGCTTTGCCCTCACGATCGACATCAACAAGTCGTACATGCTGGACATCGAGCACGGCAGGAAGTCGCCCACCCTCGACACCATCGAGAAGATCGCGCGGGGCCTCGGCGTCACCATCTCGTTCTTGACGAAGGGCATCGACTCCGACGGCGTGGTGGAGTACGACAGCCACGACCAGAAGCAGCCCAGGCAGGTCGAGCCGCTTTCCGAGACCGACCGCTAGGTGGACGCGCGACGCGGCCCCACAGCCCGCGGCCCCGCAGCCCACGGCGCGCACTCCCGCAACGCAAAAAGGGCACGCGCACGACCCTCTCAGGCCGCACGCGCGCCCCTTCGCGCTGTGTTTTCGCTCGTCACCCGGTGTTCTGCAGGCCGGCGGAGACGCCGGAGACGGTGCACAGAATCAGGTACATGAGCCGCTCGCGCTCGTCGGGCTCGAGGTCGGCGCCCTCCTCGCGCATCCGCCGCAGCGCGAGGGCCTGCGTCACGGACAGCACGTTCACGAACGGCAGGCGCATGCGGATGACCGGCCCCAGCACGCGACGGTGCTGCAGCGGCCACTCGTCGCCCACGATCGCGAGCACCCAGCGCCGCGTGAGCTCCATCTCGTCCAGGACCTTCTGGGAGAGGTCGTCGCGGTCGCCGAGGGCCAGGTAGAGCCGGGCGATGCGCTCGTCGGTCTTGGAGAGCGACATCTCGATGTTGTCGACGAACGTCGTGAACAGCGGCCACTCCGCGTATGCCTCGCGCAGGCGCGCGAGGTCGCCCACCTGCTCGCAGGCGCTGCCCAGGCCGTACCAGGCGGCCAGGTTCACGCGCGCCTGGGACCACGAGAAGATCCACGGGATGGTGCGCAGATCGTCGAGGGACTTGGCGCCCAGGCCGCGCTTGGCCGGACGCGAGCCGATGGGCATGAGACCCACCTCGGTGAGCGGCGTCACCGTGGAGAACCACTCGGCGAAGCCGTCGGTGTGCAGCAGGTCGAGGTACTTCTCGCGCGAGGCGACGTCGAGCTCGTGGGCGAGGTCGGCGTACTTCTCGGTGGTCTCGGTGTTGACCCACTCGATCGACGGCGCGCTCTGCAGAAGCGTCGCGCCGGCGACCGACTCCACGTGGCGGCGCGCCAGCGTGGGGTCGCCGTAGCGCGCGAAGATGACCTCGCCCTGCTCGGTGAGCTTGAAGCAGCAGTTGACCGAGCCCTTGGGCTGCGAGAGCACGGCGCGGTTGGCCGGGCCGCCGCCGCGGCCCACGGCGCCGCCGCGGCCGTGCATGAGCACGAGGTCGATGCCGTTGTCCTCGGCCCAGGCCGCGATCCGTGCCTGCGCCTGGTGAAGCACGAGCGTGGCCGAGGTGGGGCCCGCGTCCTTGGAGGAGTCGGAGTAGCCGAGCATGACCTCCAGGCGGCGGCCCGTCTCGGCGAGGCGGCGCTGGACCTCGGGCAGGCGGATCATCTCGTCGAGCGTCGCCACGGCGCCCTCGAGGTCCTCGACCTGCTCGAACAGCGGGATCACGTCGAGCGTGGGCACGTCGGACTCGTGCGCGAACGAGAGGTGCGCGAGCTCGTAGACGTTGGCCACGTCCTCGGCGGACTTGGTGAAGGAGATGATGTAGCGGCGCGCGGCGTCCACACCGTTGCGGCGCTGGATCTGCGCGATCGCGCGGAACGTGTCGATGACCTCGCGCGTCATGGGCTGCAGCTCGCCGCGCTCGCCCCAGCGCCCGTGCTCGCGGATGTCCTCGAGCGCGCGGCGGTGCACCAGCGAGTGCTGGCGGAACTCCATCTCCACGAGGTGGAAGCCGAAGGTCTGCGCCTGCCAGATGAGGCGCTGGACGGGGCCGTAGGCGGTGCGCACCGCGCCGGCGCGCGCGAGCGACGACTGCACCACGCGCAGGTCGGCGATGTAGTCGTCGGGGGTCTGGTACATGACGTCGGCCGTGCGCTCGATCGTGGCGCGCAGGCGCTCGGAGATGACGAGCAGCGCCGCGCGGTGCAGCTCGCTCGCCGAGATGCCCAGGGCGCGCGCCGTGAGCCGCTCGCTCATCTCGACCTGGTGGCTCCAGAGGCTGAGCAGCGCGTCGGAGGGCGGCGTGGAGATCGCGTCGAGCGTGACGTTGCGGCCCACCGTGTAGGTGGCGTCGGCCAGGCGCTCCAGCACGTGCACGCGGTACTTCTCGGCGACCTGGCGGCTGACCTTGGCGGTGACGTTGGGGTTGCCGTCGCGGTCCGAGCCGATCCAGCTGCCGGGGTGGAAGAACGCCGGACAGACGGGCGGCACGGTGCCGGCCTTGTCGCCGAGCTCCCAGTCGTCGAAGCGGCGGTAGACGTCGGGCACCATGTCGAAGAGGGTGTTGTCGAAGATGTCGAGGACGGTGTCGGCCTCCTCGACGGGCGTGGGCTTCTTGTGCGCGATCGGCGAGGTGCGCAGGAGCGCGTCGATCTCCTGCAGCATGCGGCGCTCGTTCTCGGCGCGGGCGGCGCCGCCCAGGCGCGAGCGCTCCTCGAGCAGCCCCGCGATGCGGCGGATCTTGCCCTCGACGGCCTTGCGGCGCGCCTCGGTGGGGTGGGCCGTGAAGACCGGGCGGAACTCCAGGCGGTGGAGCAGCGCGATTGCCTTGCCGCGGCCGCACTCGTCCACGAGCTGGTTGAACGCGACCGTGATGTCGTTGATCGGGTCGGCGGCGTCGGAGGTCGGCACGCGGCTCTCGCGGGCGCGCAGCGACCCCACGCGGTAGTTCTCCTCGCAGATGTTCGCCAGGTGGAAGTACGAGACGAAGGCGCGCATGAGCATGGTGGCGCTGTCCTCGTCGAGCCCCTCGATCACGCGCTCGAGGTCGGCGAAGGCTGCGCCCGAGGCGGCGTGCGCCTCGGCGTCCTCGCCCGACTCGTCCTCGTTGGCGCGGATGGCGTCAGCGAGCAGGGTGTCGAAGGTCTCGCGCAGCGAGGGGCTGAACTCGTCGAGCACCTTGCGCACCAGGCGCAGGAAGAGGGCCATGTTGTCCGCGATGGTCTCGGGGACGTCTACCCCGGCGAGCAGGGCGCGGGCGTCCTCGGCGGTGTTCGCGAGGGCGGCAATGTTAGCGGACGCGCTCTGGGCGTCCTGGTTCTTCTCGGCCAACGTTGCTCCTTTTGCGGGTGTGCGGTCCCGTCTACGATACCGCGACGAGACGCTCCCCGAAAAGACCCCACGGGCGAGAAATGCGTTGTTCACGTTGAGGCCGCGGGGCGGGGTGCGGCCGGGGCGCGGGGCGCGTCAGAGGAAGCGCGCCATGTACGTGGGGACGCACGTCACTGCTCCGTCGCTTTCGCGCGTTACATCGAGGCTGAGGAGTCGCGTCACGAAAAGTGGTGTAGGGGCCTCCCCGCGGGGGCGAGCCTCCCCGCCGCCAATCCTACGCCGCCCTCGCCTTCCTGTCGAACGCCTCCCTGACGAGCCTCAGGACCCGCTCCTCGCCCCCGGGCTCGGCCGGCAGGGGGTCGCGCACGTAGCCCTCGGCGAGGGTCCTGGGGTCTATGAAGTTGGTCGCCGAGAGCCACGCGTCGTTCTGGTCGCAGCACACCGCCCCCACGAGGCGCAGCAGCGACTCGAACGACGGGAAGACCTGCACCACCCTCGTGCGCCGCTTGATCTCGCAGTTCATGCGCTCGCAGACGTTGTTGGTCCTGACCCACACGGCGTGCTCGCGCGGGAAGTCGGGGTAGGCCGGCGCCGAGGGCTCCGCGTCCTCGAGCAGGCGCGCCCCGGCCGGGTCGCGCGCGGCGAGCAGCTCGCAGGCGCGGCGGTAGCCGGCCCGCGCGAGGGCGGGGTCGCGCTCGGCCAGCGCCGCCTTCAGCGCCCCCACGGCGGCGTCGCCGACGCTGCGCCTGCGGCAGCGGTCGCGCACGTTGCGCTCGAGGTGGGCGACGCAGCGCTGCCAGGACGCCCCCGTCAGGACCTCCCGGACGGCGCGGACGAGCCCCTCGTGGGCGTCGGAGGTCACGAGGCGCACGCCCGACAGGCCGCGGCGGCGCAGGCCGAGCAGGAAGTCGCGCCAGGACAGGTAGCTCTCCGCGTCGACGCGCCCCAGCCCGACGACCCTCCTGCGCCCCGAGAGCGAGCAGGCCACCGCCGTGACGAGCGCGGCCGACCGGGCCGCCCCGGCCTCCCGGCACGGCACGTAGGTCGCGTCGAGCCACAGGTAGGGCCACGGCCCGGACGACAGGTCCGCCGAGCGCATCTCGGAGACCTCCTCGTCGAGCGAGGCGCACAGCCGCGAGACGCGCGAGCGGCTCATGCGCTCCACGCCCATCTCGGCCGCGACGCGCTCCACCTTCCTGGTGGAGACCCCCGAGACCCACATGTCGCAGATCGCCGAGGCGAGCGCGGTGTCGGTGCGCGACCACCTCTCGACGATGTCGTCGGGGAAGTAGCTGCCCTCCCTGAGCTTGGGCACCCTGAGCGTCACGGTGCCGACGCAGGCGTCGAGCCGGCGCTCCCGGTAGCCGTTGCGGGCCACCCCCAGCTCGGAGGCCCGCTCGTCCATCACGGCGTTGAGCAGCCCCTCCAGCGTCGAGCGCAGCGCGGCGTTGATGTCGATCCTGCCGTCGGCGCGGGCGCCGGCGGAGGCCAGGGCCTCCTCGTGTACAGTGTCCATTGCGGCCGTCCCTTCTCGCGAATCTGACGTTGTGGTGACTCACGATTCTAGGGGGCGGCCGCGCCCCTCCGGGCGCCGGCCGCCTGGCCGCCTACACCAAGTTTCGGGACGCGTCCGGCTGAGGGGAGACTTATCCGCAGGCAGGGGCTCGATTACCGATTTTCGCAGTTTTTTATTGGGCTGATTTGCCGATTTTTGCATGTTTTGGGGCATCGGGATTGGATTTTTCCGCGAGTCGGACCTCAGGTTGGCGACCGCGAGCGGCGAGCGGCAGGCGGAGCGTGGGCACCCGGCGCGTGCCCACAAATGCGGCATCTGTGTTTTGGTGGCACACACTTGGACGATTTGTGGGCCATCGTCGGGCCCCGAGGACACAGATGTCCGCAGAATGAGCCATCTGTGTCCCGAATGACGCCTCGGGCCGGTCCCCCGGCACACAAATCATGCAAATGTGTACCGCCAAAACACAGATGGGCGATTTGTGGGCAGAGGCAGTCTTTGAGCAGGGGGCGCCTGCGGGCAGAGGCGGTCTGCGGGCAGGGGTTGCCCGCGGGCAGGGGCGGTCTGTGGGCAGGAGCGATCTGCGGACCGTGGCGCTTTGTGGGCGGCGCGCGGGCGGCAACATCGAGCTCGCCAAGGCAACCGTACCATCGCTGCTCACCAAGAGACGGCAACCCGCCTACCGAAAGAGCTCGTCGTGGCTGCCCGTCCTCTCGAAGAAGGCAACCTCGTCATTGGACGACCAGATGACCAGCCAATCCCCCGCGTTGGCCACATGGCACTCCCTGCGCCCCGCCCAGTTTCTCGTCAGCGCGTGCATGTTGTGACGACGGCGCAGCACGTCCAGCGACTCTGGGGCGTTCTCGACGACAAGGTCGATGACCTTCTCGAGCTCCGAGAGGTCTCAGCCCCTCCTGGCCGCCTTCTTCTTGAGGTCTCGCCTGAAGGCGGACGAGAAGTCCGCCGAGAGGCGACCCATCAGGACATCGCCGCCTCGATCAGGTCATGCCCGCTCTGATACCTCCCCGCCTTGCCGGAGGCGAGAAACGCGTCGCCCTCTGCCATCGCGGCGAGGCTCTCGTCGTTGGGCTCCTCGGGCGCGAAGGTGAGCGGGATCCGGTGCGTGTTGACCATCTGCTTGTAAAAGGCCCGCGTCACGGAGGAGAGATCGAGCCCGTAGTAGTCAGCGACGGCAGCGGCGCCGCGCTTGAGGTCCTCGTCGACTCGAATGGTGAGCGTGGAAGTAGCCATCGTGCCCTCCTCCTATCATTGACACTACATACGTATTATATTGCACATACAAACGTATTTATACGCACACGAGCATCCATTTTCGCCCCTGCCCCCTCGCCCGTGGGCCTCCGCAGGCAGAGGCTTCTTGTGATTGTGCGCGTTGTTCCCGGCCGAATCCGACGATGTCCGGGGCGTGGTCTACAATCGGGCGCGTCACACACGATGAGAGGAGCTTCTCGTCCCATGCGTACCCCGTTCAAGCGCCACGAGGTCGCCACGGTGCGGCCGACCGGCGACCGCGTGACGCCCCGCACCCCGCGCTACGGCGTGGAGACGCGCGGCCGCCGCAAGCGCCGCGCCCGCGAGTCGTCGCGCGAGCAGGGGTTTCTCGCCCGCGTGACCAACAACTGGTGGAACCGCCTGATCTCGGCGGTCTTTGGCGGCAAGCTGTCCGAGCAGACCGAGCAGTACCTCGCGCACCAGACCAAGCGCGACTACGTCTGCAACACGCTGGGCCAGGCCGCGTGGGGGATGCTCTTCCCGCTGCTCACGATGGTGTGCACGTGGCTGGTGGGCGCCGAGCGCGCGGGCCTGTTCTCGATGGCGTTCACGGTGGGCACGCTGCTGTACTTCCTGGCCAACTACGGCGTGCGCACCTACCAGGTCTCGGACCTGGACGACATGCGGTCGTTCCGCGACTACCAGGTCAACCGCTTCCTCACCTGCGCGCTCATGCTCGCCGTGGGATGGCTCTGGTGCCAGGTGCGCGGCTACGACGCCGAGATGTTCTCGATCTGCATGGGCGTGCTGGTCTTCCGCGCCGTGGACGCCCTGGCCGACGTCTACGAGGGGCGCCTCCAGCAGAAGGACAAGCTCTACCTGGCCGGGCTCTCGCAGGCGGTGCGCTGTGTGCTGGGGCTCGTGGTGTTCTCTTTGGTGCTGCTCGTCACGCGCAGCCTGACGGTGGCGAGCTGGGCCATGGCCGTGGGCGCGGTGGCGTCGCTCCTGCTGCTCACGGTCCCGCTCGCGCTCTTTGAGACCGAGCGCAGCCTGCCGCTCACACTGGCCGGCGTGCGCGAGCTCTTTGTGGAGTGCTTCCCGCTGTTCCTGGCGCTGTTCCTCTACAACCTGATCGACTCGGTGCCCAAGTTCGCGATGGAGGGCGCGCTCTCCTACGACAACCAGCTCTACTACAACGCGATGTACTTCCCCGCGCACGCCATCCTCATGGCCGCGGGCTTCATCTACAAGCCGCAGCTCGTGCGCCTGGCGCGCATCTGGGACGACCCCGAGAAGCACCGGCGCTTCGACCTTTTGGTGCTGGCCATGCTCGGCGTGATCGCGCTGGTGACGGGCGCGGTGGCCCTGGTCATGGGCACGGTGGGCATCCCCGTCATGAGCGTCATGTACGGCCTGGACTTCGAGCGGTTCCGAGGGCTGTGTCTGGTGATGGTGGCCACGGGCGGCGTGTGCGCGTGCATCGACTTCCTCTACCAGATCGTCACGGTGCTGCGCGCGCAGAGCCGGGTGAGCCGGCTGTACCTCATCGCGTTCGCGTTCAGCGTGCCCGTGGTGGTGCTGCTGGTGAGCTACGCCGGGCTCGCGGGCGCCGTGGTGGGCTCGCTCGTCTCGATGGCGATTCTTCTGGTGCTGATGCTCATGGAGTACGGCTCGATCCGCCGGCACGCGGAGGGCCAGACATACTAGCCGGCGGCGCGGGCGCGACGGGGCGCCGCGGGGCGAGAAGGCCGCGCCCATGTTGCGAGTTTGCGCCGTCCCCGGGCTTCTCGGCCAACGGGGGGCGCCACGGACCCTATGCTGATACGAGCCTGAAGTCATCTGCTGGCTCGCGTCGGAGGGAGACCGCCATGTCCCTGGACGTCACCGCCGGTCGGGGCGCGCCGCGCCGGGGCGCCCCCATGGCAGCGTGCGCGCTGCTCGCCGCGACGCTCGCGCTGATCGCGGCGCTTCTCGTACCGATCGCCTACCTGGGCGCGCTCGTCGACGGCGTGATCGCTCCCATGGGGGTCACGGACGCGCAGGGCCGCGCGCTCGCGGCGGTCCTCTCGCCCGCGGGGCTCGCCGTCTTCGGAGCGCTCGCCGCGCTCGTGCTCGCCTGCGTCATCGTCGTCAACGCCCATCGCCTGCGGCGCGCGCTCGCGACGTTGGCCGCGGCCGCCGCGCTGTGCGCCGCGCTCCTCGTGGTGCTGGGGCTCTGTGAGAACGCGCTCGCGGGCCTGCTGCCCGTTGCCTGGCAGGGAGCCGTGACGAGCGCGGCGGGAGGCCTCGCCGACCTCGCGTTTCCGTGCGCGTGCGCGCTCGCCGCGCTGTCGGCGGCGCTCCTCTCCGCCTACGCGAGCGTCCGCCTCGTCAAGGGAGGTAACTCATGAGCGACGTGAGGGACCGAGGCGGCGCGGGACCGCGCGTCGTCATCGTCGTGAGCCTGCTCGTCATCGTCGCGGCCGCCGTCGCGATCGCGGCGCTGCTGCTCCGGGGCGGGACGCGGGCGGCGCGGGACGGGGCGGCCGCCGGCGAGCAGGGCGTCGGCCCCTCGGAGCTCGCCGAGAAGAGCGAGCTGGTGGACGTCTCGCCCGACGGCGTCACCTACGTGAACAGCGAGGTCCTCGTCTACGCGGCGGACGGCGCCGACGACGGCCAGCTGCGGGAGCTCTTCTCGTCGGTGGGCGCCGCCGACGTGGACGACTCGCTGGCGGACCTCACGCTCTACCGGCTCGTCTTCCCCGACTCGCTCCCCTACGACGACCTCTCGGCCAAGCTCGACGCGCTCAACGCGAGCCCGCTCGTGGAGCAGGCGATGCTCGACCCGGTGGTGAGCTCCGGGACGGACGCCGAGGACGACTTCCAGACCGCCGACGCCGCCTATCCCAACGACCCCTGGGAGGGCGGCTCGTCATGGGACGTCGGCGTCCCGCGCGGCGGGAACTGGGGCATGGAGGCCATCGACGCACCGGGCGCCTGGGGCTACCTCGACCGGCTCTCCACCGTGAACGTGGGCCTCATCGACACGGTCCCCAACACCGACCACGAGGACCTCAAGGGCATGTTCGACGGTGCCCTGATCTACAACATCGACTCCAAGAGCTCCGCCACCACGACCCACACCTCGGGCCAGCCCCAGGACCACGGCTCGCACGTCGCCGGCATCATCGACGCCGACTGGAACAACGAGACGGGCGTCTCGGGCGTCATGGGCGGCAGGGGCCGGCTCTACTACTGCAACACCTACTACGTCAACGACCCCAGCTACGAGCAGGGCTACGGCACGGCGTTCAGCTACCTCACGGCGCTCAGGCACCTCGTCCAGAACGACGTCAGGGCCATCAACATCAGCCTGAACACCAGCCGCGAGGTCGGCTACGCGGCGAGCCAGGGGGACGAGGCGCACCGCACGCTGGCGCGGAACTACCTGCAGAGCCAGGCGGACGCCGTCGAGCGGGGCATCAGGGAGCTCGTCGATCAGCGGAAGGAGGCCGGGCAGCCGGACTTCGTCATCTGCGTGGCGGCGGGCAACACGAACGGCAACTACTTTCGCCCCGACTCGAGCAACACCTACGGCTACCGCATGCTCGACCCCGACGAGCAGGTGCAGGACGGCGACCTGAACGGCGGGGCCCTCGCCGTCTACAACAACTTCCTCAACCTCGCCGACGACCCGGAGGTCATGAACCGCGTCATCGTGGTGGGTGCCGTGGGCGTCGACGACGAGAGCTCCACCGCGGACCAGACGCGCTACGCGTACGCCTCCTACTCCAACCTGGGCAGCCGCGTGGACGTGGTGGCGCCGGGCACCGCCGTCTACAGCTGCACGGTCGCGGGCTACGAGGAGCTGTCAGGCACGTCGATGGCCACCCCGCACGTCACGGGCGTGGCGGGCCTCGTCTCCGCGGCCAACCCCGAGCTCTCGGGCCCGGACGTCAAGCGCATCGTGATCGCCTCGGCCGAAGGGCGCTACTATCACGGCAGCAGCTACAGCGGGCTCGTGAACGCCAGGACCGCCGTGGAGAGCGCGCTGCGCACGCGCGACGAGTCCGTGGGGCGCGTGGTGACCAACACGGCGACCAACGGCCTCGACCTGTGCTTCGTGGTGGACACCACCGGCTCGATGGGCGACGACATCGAGAACGCGCGCCAGAACATGGAGCAGATCCTCGCGAGCCTGGCCGCGCGCACCGAGAACTACCGCGTGGCGCTCGTGGACTACCGGGACTACCCGGCGCGCACCCACGATGACGAGGACTACCCGTGCCGCGTGGAGCTGGACTTCACCAACGACACCGCCGCCATCACGCGGGCGATCGACGACCTCGACCTGGGGTACGGCGGGGACAACGAGGAGACCGTCTACTCGGGGCTCATGCGGGCCGTGGGCCTCGGCTGGCGCGACGACGCCAAGAAGGTGATCATCATCCTCGGCGACGCCGCGCCGCTCGACCCCGAACCCGTGACCGGCTACACCTACGGAGACGTGCTGGCCGCCCTCTACAACGGCGGCATCGGCATCGACTACGCGTCCTCGGACGAGCGCGTGCTCGGCGAGCCCGACGAGAGCCTCATCAACGTCTTCTCGATCGGCACCGACGCGAGCTCCGACGCGATGGACTTCTTTGACGGCATCTCGTCCTCAACGGGCGGCACGAGCGCCGACCTCAGCAGCTCCTCGGAGGTGAGCGACGCCATCACGGCTTCCATCGACCAGATCGAGGTCGAGGCCGGCGTCACGGCCGAGCTGGACTTCGGGCCCGACATGGCGGGCGCGCGCGTCGACCTCTACGCCGCGGACGGCGGCGCGGCGGATAGCGGTGCGGAGGCCGGCGAGGCTGGCGAGAGGCCCGAGGCGGGCACGTATCTCTTCTCGTTCACAACCGACGGGTCGGGCGCGTTCACCGTGGAGGGCCTGCCGGCCGGCGACTACGTGTGGACCACCGACGGGGCGGCCGGCGGCGGCACGCTGAGCGTGGCCACCGGCGGCATGGCGCCCGACCTGCGGACGGCCGACTCGTTCTGGTTCGCTCCGCTCATGCGCGCGTGGGACCGGGGCGCGCCGCTGTTCGTGTGCGCGCTGCTGCTGGTCGTCGCCGCGTGCGTCGCGGCGCCGCTCGGCGTCGCCCAGGTCGCGCGGAGCCGCGCGGGACACGGGGGCGGCGCGTCGAGTGGCAGTGCGTCAGGCGACGGGCGCTTCTGCCCGCGCTGCGGCGGTCCCCTGGCGCCCGGCGCGCGGTTCTGCCGAAACTGCGGCCACCGGCTCTGACGCCCTCCGGGGGAGCGGCGTCAGCGGCCCTCCCCCGCCGGCGCGAAGCCCGCCGCCAGCTCGTCCTCGACCTGCGCGAGCCAGGCGGCGCGGCCCTCGGGCGTGCTCTGGTCGATGCCGCCGAAGTTGTGCCACGTGCCGGCGCCGCAGCCGAGCTGCCAGAACGTCGCGTCGAGCAGCGTCCCCTGGATGCCGTCGCCCAGGCGCTCGCGCATGAAGTCGGTGGGGTTGGACGAGGTGGTGTAGGCGTCCACGCGCTCGATGTGGCCCAGCCTGCCGGCCAGCCCCGCGCCCGTGGCCTCCCACGAGAACCCGGGCAGCATCACGCGGTCGAGCCAGCCGCGCAGCATGGCCGGCACGTCGTTCCACCACACTGGGAACACGAGCACCAGCCGATGCGCGCGGGCGAGCTGCCCCTGGTAGCGCGCCACCAGCGGGTCGAGCGCGCGTCCCTCGTTGTAGCAGGCCAGCTCCTCGCGCGTCATCGCGGGTTGGAAGCCGTCCGCGTAGAGGTCGCAGACCTCGTAGCGGGCGCCCGCGCGGTCGAGCCCGCGGCACGCGGCCCCCAGGATCGCGTGGTTGAAGCTCCCCTCCCACGGATGGCAGTAGACGACCAGCGCGTCGAGGTCCCTCTCGCTCATGCGGCGCTCCTCTCAAACGGGGTTCGGGTACGCTCTTCTCAGCCCAGAGTATGACACGGAGGAGCGAAGATGGCATACCCACGGAGCGTTCAGGGGGTCCTGGCCCGCAACCAGGCATTTGTCGAGAAGGACCGCGCGGCCGCGGCGGAACGGCCGGCCACGGGGCGCCCGGCGCTCGGGCTGGCGGTGGTCGCGTGCATGGACGCGCGCCTCGCCCGGATGCTGCCCGAGGCGCTCGGCCTGGACGACGGCGACGCCGTCTTCGTCCAGGTGGCCGGCGCGAGCGTGCGCGAGCCGTACGGCGAGGCGATGCGCTCGCTGCTCGTTGCCGTGGGCGAGCTCGGCGTCACCGACGTCATGGTGGTGGGCCACACCGACTGCGGGACCTGCGGGATGCGCGCGGGGCACCTGGTCGAGGCGCTCGTGGCGGCCGGGTGCGACCGGGCGCGCGCGGAGGCGGAGCTCGCCCGCGAGCCGCGCGCCGCGGCGACGCTCGAGGGGTTCGCGTGCCTCGAGGACGAGGTCGCGCGCTCCGTGGCGGCCGTTCGCGCGCACCCGCTCATGCCGGAGGCGGTGCGCGTCTGGGGCTTCACGATCGACGTGGCGACGGGCGCGCTCACGCCGGTCGACTGCTGAGCGCGCGGGCTTCTCGCCCGGTCCTTCTCGCCGCGCTCCCCTAGTCCAGCTCGCGCTGGCCGGTCCAGAGCTGCCAGTACTCGCCGCGCTTGGCGAGAAGCTCCTCGTGCGTGCCGCGCTCCACGATCCGGCCGTGCTCCAGCACCATGATCGCGTTGGCGTTGCGCACCGTGCTCAGGCGGTGCGCGATCACGAACGTGGTGCGCCCTGCCATCAGCGCGTCCATGCCCCGCTCGATGAGCGCCTCGGTGCGCGTGTCGATGCTGGAGGTGGCCTCGTCCAGGATCAGCACCGGCGTGTCGGCGATGACGGCGCGCGCGATGGCGATGAGCTGGCGCTGCCCCTGGCTGAGGTTGGCGCCGTCGGAGACCACGGGCGTGTCGTAGCCGCGCGGCAGGCGGCTGATGAAGCCGTCGGCGTTGGCCACGCGCGCCGCGGCGCGCACCTCCTCGTCGGTGGCGTCGAGCCGCCCGAAGCGGATGTTGTCCGCGATGGTGCCGCTGAACAGGTGGGTGTCCTGCAGCACGATGCCCAGCGAGCGGCGCAGGCTCTCCTTCGAGATGTCGCGCACGTCGATGCCGTCGTAGGTGATCACGCCCGAGCGCACCTCGTAGAAGCGGTTGATGAGGTTGGTGATCGTGGTCTTGCCCGCGCCCGTTGACCCCACGAAGGCAATCTTCTGCCCCGGCTTGGCGTAGAGCGTGAGGTCGCCGAGCACCGTCTGCCCCTCGACGTAGCCGAAGTCCACGTCGTAGAAGCGCACGTCGCCCTGGAGCGGCACCAGCTCGCCGTCGATCCGCCACGCCCAGCCGGCGGCGCCCGCGGCGGTGCGCAGGTCCAGGCCCTCGGCGCCCGCCACGCCGCCCGACACGCGCTCGAGCGTCACGCGGCCGTCGTCCACCTCGGGCTCCTCGCGCATCACCGCGAAGATCCGCTCGGCGCCCGCCAGCGCCGTGAGCAGGAAGTTGCCCTGCTGCGTGAGCTGGTTGAGCGGCGCGGCCGCCTGGCGCACGAAGACCAGGTAGCTCGCGAGCGAGCCCACGTCCATCTGGCCCGCGAGCGTCAGCAGCGCGCCCAGCACCGTCACCACCGCGAAGTTGGCGAAGGTCACGCACACCGTCACGGGCACCATCGTGGAGGCGTAGGCCTGCGCCGTGGCGCCCGTCTCGCGCAGGCGCTCGTTGAGGTCGCGGAACTCCGCGAGGTTGGCGGCCTCGCGGTTGAAGACCTTCACGACCTTCTGGCCCGCCGTCATCTCCTGGACGTAGCCGTCCACCTGGCCGAGCATGGCCTGCTGCCGCGCGAAGTGGCGCCCCGAGCGGCCGCCCGCGTGGCGCACGTACAGCGCGATGGCCGCGTCGGCCACCACGGTCACGATGGCCAGTCGCCAGTCCAGCGCCACGAGCAGCGCGAACGTCCCCACGATCTGGATGAGCGCCTGCACCGCGGCCGCGAAGCTGTTGTTGAGCGCCTCCGAGATCGTGTCCACGTCGTTGGTGAAGTAGCTCATCACGTCGCCCGCGCGCCGCTGGTCGAAGAACGACAGCGGCAGCTTGATGATGTGGCCAAAGAGGTCGCGCCGGATGTCAAAGACCACGCGCTGCGCCGCGCGGACCATCACCTGCGTGTAGCCCAGGGCGGCGAGCGCGCCCGCCGCGTAGATGGCCGCCGTCGCCGCCACCGCGCCCACGAAGGCGTCGCGCGCCCCCGCCGTCACGGCGTTGACCACGGGCTTGATCATGTAGGTGCCCACGAGCCCCGCGCCCGCGCTCACCGTCACGAGCACCGCCACCGTCAGAAGCTGCGTGCGCGCGTGCCCCATGTAGCCGACGAGCGTCCTCAGCGTGCGGCGCACGTCACGCGGGCGCGCGGGCGCCGCCGATCCCCTAGCGGGCATCGTTGGTCTCCTCCCCGTGAATGCCAGAGCCGATCTGGCTCTGGTAGAGCTCCTGGTAGATGGGGTCGCTGGCGAGAAGCTCCTCGTGCGTGCCCACCGCGTGCAGCCGCCCCTCGTCCAGGATCGCGATCCTGTCCGCGTCCATGACGGAGTTCACCCGCTGCGCGATCACGATCTTGGTGACGTCGCCGAGCGCGGCGAGGTTGCTCCGGATGCGCGCGTCGGTGGCCATGTCCACGGCGCTCGTGGAGTCGTCGAAGATGAGCACGAGCGGGCGCTTGAGCAGGGCGCGCGCGATGCACAGGCGCTGCTTCTGCCCGCCCGAGACGTTGACGCCGCCCTGGCCGAGGTCGCCGTCGAGCCCGCCGATGCGGTCCAGGAACTCGTCGGCGCAGGCGAGCCGGCACGCCTCGAGCATCCGCTCGTCGGTGGCGTCCGGGTCGCCCCAGCGCAGGTTGTCGCGGACGGTGCCCGTGAACAGCACGTTGTTCTGCAGCACCACGCCCACCGCGTCGCGCAGGGCGGCGAGGTTGTAGGCGCGCACGTCTCGCCCGCCCACGAGCACCGCGCCGGAGGTGACGTCGTAGAGCCGCGCCACCAACGAGACGAGCGTGGACTTGCCCGAGCCCGTGGCGCCAAGCACGCCCAGCGTGGAGCCAGCCGGGACGCTCAGGCTGACGTCCTCCAGCACGTCCTTCTCGGCCCCCGCGTGGTACTTGAAGCTCACGTGGCGAAACCCCACCGAGCCGTCGGCCACCTCGCGCGCCGCGCGCTCCGGCGAGGCGAGCGTGGGCTCCTCGGCGAGCACCTCGCCCACGCGCTCCACCGAGGTCAGGGCGCGCGCCATGAGCAGGAAGACGTTGGAGATCATCATGAGCGAGTTCACGATCTGGAACACGTAGGTCATGAAGCCGGTGAGCGTGCCCACCTCGAGCGTGCCGGCCAGGATCATCGAGCCGCCCATCCACATGATCGCCACGCAGATGGCGTACATGGCCACCTGGAAGATCGGCGTGTTGAGCACGGCGGTGCGGAAGGTGCGCGTGGCCGTGTCGGCGAGGTCGCGGTTGACGTCGGCGAAGCGCTCGGAGACGTGGCCCTCGCGCACGTACGCCTTGACGGCGCGGATGGCCGTGAGGTCCTCCTGCAGCGCGCCGTTGAGGCGATCCATCACGCCCTGCAGCACGCGGTAGAGCGGCGCCACGCGGCGCACCACCAGCGCGAGCGCCACCGCCAGAAACGGCAGCCCCACGCAGAAGACCAGCGCCAGCCGCCAGCTCATGTAGAACGCCAGGAAGACGCCCATCACGAGCATCGAGGGACCGCGCAGCATCGGGCGGAAGGCCGTGACCAGTGCGTTCTGGATCACCGTGACGTCGGAGGTCATGCGCGTCACCAGCGACGAGGTCTCGAAGTCGTCGAGGTTGGCAAACGAGAAGCGCTGCACGTGCGCGAACTCCGCGTCGCGCAGGTTGGCGCCCAGCCCCATGGCGGCGCGGGCGGTGAAGCGCGCGTAGCCCAGGCCAAAGAGCAGGGCGAGCAGGGCGCAGAGCAGCATGAGCGCGCCGCGCGTGAGCACCACCGAGACGTCGCGCGCCATGATGCCGTCGTCGATGACCGACGACATGAGCACCGGGATCACGAGCTCGAGGCCCGTCTCGCAGAGCACGAACAGCGCGCCCACGAGCGCGTCCTTTCGGTACGGCCCGAAGTAGCGGGCCATCAGAGCGACCTCACTCATCGCGGGCCCCCTCTCGCAGGCGCGCCTCGAGGTTCGCGCGCACGCGGGCGAGCAGGCCGGCGTAGGTGGCGCGCTCCTCCGGCGAGAAGCCCGCGAGGGCCGCCTCGTCCACCTCGTCGCAGCAGAGGTCCCACGTGGCGGCGACCTCGCGGCCGCGCTCCGTGAGCGCGATCGTCTTGGTGCGGCGGTCGTCGGCGGGCGCCGTGGTGAGGAAGCCGCCGCGCTCGAGCGCGTCGAGGGCGCGGCTCACCGCGGCCGGGTCCACGAGGAAGTAGTCGGCGAGCTCGCGCTGCGTGGCCGAGCCGTTGGCGGCGAGGTACGAGAGGAACTTGGGCTGGCCGAAGGCGAGGCCGAGGTCGCACATCGCGGCCTTTAGGCACGCGCGCTGGGCGTGGAGCGCCCGGTAGAGCAGCATGTGCGGGTCGCGCAGCGCGCGGCCGAGCGCGGCGGGCCTCTCGTCCGCTTGGTCGTTCTGGTCCATGGGAACCAATCCTTGACGTCTCAATCATTGACGAGTCAAGGGTATAGGACCGTCACGCGCCGCTGTCAAGCGCGGCGGGCGGCCCTTCTTGCCGGTCCTTCTCGCCGCGCGCTTCGACGCTCCCCGCCCCTCTCGCCCCGCTCCCGCGCGTCCCTCTCGCCCTTCGCTCCCCTCCTCCACGATTAACGCGCAAAATCTGACAAACTCGATTTTCTTTCCTGCAATTATATGAATATGAAACCATTTTTTGCGGGTTATTTGCCTTGAGTGGACGGTGCGGGCGCACGGCGGGCCGGGACAGAACGGCGGGGCGAGAAGGGCGGGGCGGGCGCCTCCCGCGGCACAAAAAAGGGACGGAGGCGTGACGGCCTCCGTCCCCACGGTCGCGCGCTTGCGCGGGCTCGCTACTTCTCGGCGGCGTAGAAGCTCTTGAACGCGCGGAAGATCACGGCCGCCAGGGCGGCGCCCACGAGCGGGGCGAAGATGAAGACCCACACCTGGTCGAGCGGCAGGGTGTTGCCCGTGAACGACATCACAAGCGCGGGGCCGAAGCTGCGGGCGGGGTTGACCGAGGTGCCCGTCAGGGGGATGCCCATGATGTGCACGAAGGTCAGCGTGAGGCCGATCACCAGGCCGGCGAAGTGGCCGGTCTTGGAGTCGGCGGTGACGCCCAGGATGGTGAGCACGAAGACGGCGGTGAGGATGACCTCCACGACGAAGGCGCCGACCATGGACAGGCCCACGGTGGACGCGCCGTCAAAGCCGTTGCAGCCGAGGCCCGTGGCGGCCACGCCGCCGAGGCCCGCGCACTGGCTCACGATGAACAGCAGCACGGCGGCGGCCACGATGCCGCCCACGAACTGGCCGACCCAGTAGCCGAACAGGTCCTTGAGGGAGATGCGCCCGTCAAGGTACTGGCCGAAGGTGACGGCCGGGTTGATGTGGCAGCCGGACACGTTGCCGATGACGAAGGCCATCGCCACGATCGACAGGCCGAAGGCCAGCGCGATGCCCAGGGTGCCGAGCGTGCCGCCGGCGATCGCGGCGCTGCCGCAGCCAAAGAGGGTGAGCACGAACGTGCCGAGCGCCTCCGCGGCGTACTTCTTCATGGAATCCAAGAGAACCTCCTCGTGACGTCCGTCCGCGCGTCCTCTCGGGCGCGGGCGCGAGCCGGCCACCATGGCGCGGCAGCGGACGATTGTTGCCAATCGCCGGGCGCCGCACAACGCAGACGGCCGCATCTCAAGGTCTCGTTGAGCCGGCGCGACGCGGCAGGGTTCAACCCGCGGTTTCAGGAACCTGTGTTACGCGCGCGTTTCCTACATGTTACATGGCAGAATGGAGGGTCTCTGTGAGGCATCGGTTTTGGATTTCTCTCTTGATACGGAGGACCGCGTGGAAGTCACACGAAGGGACCTCGGGCGCCTGGCGCTCGCGCTGATGACGGCGCCCGCCGCGCTCGCGCTCGGAGGCTGCGAGCAGGTCGAGGACATCGTCGACCCCGGCCCGCACGCGGGCGAGACCCTGCGCGCCGGCGTGCGCGCGGACGTGGTGGGCTTCGGCTACCTCAACGAGGAGACGGGCAGCTACTACGGGCTGGAGATCGACCTCGTGGACGAGCTGGCCGCGCGCCTGGGCTACGACGGCGTGGAGCACGTCACCGTCACGCCCGACGGCCGCAAGGAGATGCTGCTCGCCGGCGACGTCGACCTCATCGCCGCCTGCTACTCCATCGCCGACTCGCGCCTCGAGAACTTCGACTTCTCCCCCGCCTACTACGACGACGCCATGATCGCCGTGGTCCAGAACTCCTCGATGATCGCCACGCTTGACGACATGACGGGCCGCACGTTCGGCACGATGGCCGGCTCCAACGCCGCGCCGCTCCTGAGCGTGCGCCTCTACGAGGAGGGCTTCTCCAACGGCGAGGTCGTCACCGCCAACGAGGACAACTCCGAGGTGAGCTTCGACACCTGGAAGCTGCTGCAGTTCCCCAGCTACCAGGAGCTCTCGGACGCCCTCGAGGAGGGCCTGGTCGACGCCATGGTGCTCGACGGCGCCATCGCGCACACCTACATGGACGACAAGCGCGCCCGCCTCGAGAACTTCGTGGTCGCCGAGCAGTCCTACGGCGTCGCCACGCAGAAGGGCTCCGCGCTCTCCCAGGAGGTCGCCGACACCGTCCAGGGGCTTCTCGACGACGGGACCGTGGCCGAGCTGATCGACAAGTGGGACTAGGGGGAGACGCGATGCAGATGTCCAGAAAGCTCAAGCGCACCATCGCGCTTCTCGTCATCCTGGTGGCGGCGAGCATGATCGTGATGGGGGTCCTGCTCTCCGACCTGCAGGAGGGCCTCTCCGTGTCCGGCTACGACACCGAGATGAGCGAGGAGGCGGCGCAGCTCCCGCAGCTGCTCGAGACCGCCGACGAGGAGAACGCCCAGAACAAGCGGTCCTTCGACGAGGTCTACCAGTCCAAGGCCGCGAGCGTCGCCTTCATGGCGCGCAACGACGCCGGCTTCGCGGCCACCGACGCCAAGATGCGCGAGTACCAGCAGCTGCTCGGCGTCAACAACGTCATGGTGGTAAGCGCCGACGGGCAGGTCCTCGCCCAGGCCGAGAAGACCCAGGCCGACTTCTCCCTCGCCCGCTACAACTACCTGCGCGCGTGCCTCTCGACCGGCGAGCCCTCGCGCGCCGTCGAGGTCGAGCTGCCCGAGCGCGGCTGGCTCATGCGCTACTACGCCGCCCCCATCGACGACCAGACGATGGTCGTCATCGAGCAGAGCCCGGAGGAGCTGCGCGCGCTCGTGGAGGAGACCGGCTCCACCGCCAGCGTGCTGCGCAACATCTCCATCGGGCAGAGCGGCTACGTCTTCGCGCTCTCGGCCCAGACCTACGTGATCGAGTACCACCCCGACGAGGCGCTCGTCGGCACCGACGCGCTGCGCGACGGCATCGACGTGACCGCCCTCGAGGACGGCACCACCACCTGGATGGCCCTCGACGGCCAGCAGCTCTACTGCCACGTGAGCCTGATCGGCGACACCTACTACGTCTGCGCGGTGCCGGCCTCCGACATGGCCGCGTCGCGCACCGTGACCGTGGCCGTGATCCTGTTCGTGTTCTTCGTGGTCATGGCCACGGTGGTGCTCTACGGCATCTTTGTCATGCGCCAGGAGGAGCGCGACGGCACCGAGAAGGACCATCTCGTGCGCCTCGGACGGCTGCGCTACAACCGCGTCATCGGCAAGCGCGCCGCGGTCTTCTCGGTGGTGGGGCTCCTCGCCGTGCTCGTGGCCTCGTTCTACATGCAGACGCTCTTCGCGCTCTCGTCGCAGTCGGTGGCCAACAGCGAGCGCGCCGAGTCGGTGGCGACAACCATCGAGCGCGTGGACGAGCGCGCCGACGAGCTCACCGCGCAGAGCGACGCGCGCAACCTCTCCAAGGCGCGCGTGGCCGCCTACGTGCTCGAGCAGAACCCCGCGCTCGCCACCAAGGACGCGATGCAGGACCTCGCGTCCGTGCTGCAGGTGGACAACGTCTTCGTCTTCGACGGCAACGGCAACATGGTGGTCTCGAGCGCGCCCTACGAGCACTTCTCGCTCTCCGACGACCCCGACAGCCAGTCCTACGCGTTCCGCCAGCTGCTCCAGGGCGTCGACGAGCTCGTGCAGGAGCCCATGGCCGACGACACCACCGGCAAGCTCACGCAGTACGTCGGCATCGCGACCTATGACGACCGCGGCTACGTGGACGGTTTCGTGCAGGTGGGCGTCGCCGCCTCCGAGCTCGAGGACCTTCTCGCCAGCGTGCGGATCGACCGCGTGCTCGACGGCGTGCAGGCCGGCGCGGGCGGATTCGCCTTCGCGGTGAGCAAGGCGGACGGCACCATCGCCTCCTACCCCGACGCGATGCTCGTGGGCAAGCCCGCCACCGAGGTCGGCCTCGACGAGAGCCAGCTGCGCGGCGGCTACGACGACTACGTCACCGTGGACGGCTCGACCTACTATGCCTCCTCCGTCGAGACGGACGACTACTACGTCTACCTGGCAAGCTCCGAGGGCGAGCTGATGGCGCAGCGCCTGCCGCTCACCCTCGTCACCGGCGCCGTGGCGCTCGCGTGCATGGTGCTGGCCTTCCTGCTGCTCAGCGTGGAGCCGGCGCGCGGCACCATGGCGGCGCGCCTCATCCTCGCCGAGCCCGCGGCGGACGACGCCGACGCGCGCGTCTTCGACGTCCTCACGCCCTCGGGCCGCACGGCCAAGACGGAGTCGGCGGTGAGCCGCTGGCTCAACCAGTCGCTCGACTGGGACGAGATGACGCCCGAGCAGAAGCTCGGCTACGTGATGCGGGTCTTCCTCGGCGTGGGCGTGGTCGCGGTGTGCCTCTCGGTGATCTTCCGCGACCAGATCTTCGGGCGCGACACGGTCTTCGGCTACATCCTCGGCGGCGGCTGGGAGCGGGGGCTCAACATCTTCGCCGTCACGGCCGCGCTGATGACGGCCTGCGTGATCTTCACCGTGTCGTGGGTGGTCCAGCGGCTGCTGCACCTGCTCACGGGCGTGCTCTCCACGCGCGGCGAGACCGTGTGCCGCCTGCTCGTGAGCCTCACCAAGTACGGCGCCGTCATCGGCACGCTCTACTGGAGCCTGGCCACGGTGGGCGTGGACACCGCCACGCTGCTCGCCAGCGCCGGCCTGCTCACGCTGGCCATCTCGTTCGGCGCCAAGGACCTCGTGACCGACCTGCTCTCGGGCCTCTTCATCATCTTCGAGGGCGAGTTCCGCGTGGGCGACACCATCTCGGTGGGCTCCAGCACCGGCACGGTCATGGAGATCGGCATCCGCACCACCAAGATCAACGACGGCGACGGCAACGTGATCGTGCTGCGCAACAGCGCGATCTCCAACGTGGTCAACCGCACCAAGATGGACTCCTACGCCAGCGTGGACGTTGACATCACCGTGGGCGAGGACCTCCCCTACCTCGAGAACGTCCTCAAGGCCGAGCTGCCCAACATCGCCGCGCGCCAGCCCAAGATCATCGAGGGGCCGTTCTACCGCGGCATCGTGGCGCTCACGAGCAGCGCGATGACCATCCGACTGGTGGCCAAGTGCGCCGAGGGGGACCGCCGCTCGCTCGAGCGCGCCCTCAAGCGCGAGATGCGCCTGCTGCTCACGCGCAACGACATCGCTCCCTACCAGCAGCAGTTCGAGCACGAGCAGCGCCGCGAGGAGACCGAGAAGGACCGCGAGGAGCTGCGCCAGGCCGACGAGTTCGTGGAGGAGCAGAGCGCGTCATCGCGCGACCTCGACAACCGCGAGTGAGCTTCTCGCCGCTTTGGGGTACTCCCGGCCTTTCGCACGCCTTGGTTGCCGAGGCGTTCGTCTGGCCGAGAGCTTTGAGCTTGCTCCCGACCAAACGAACGCTTTAGGCCCCGATTCCGTTCGTTTTGCCGGGAACAAGCGATGTGACAAAGGGACAAAGGGGACGGAGGTATTTGTCACACCTCCGTCCCCTTTGTCACGTTCTGTCTGACGACCGCTAGAGCAGACGGAGGCCGACCTCCTTGAGCTGCTTGGTCGTGACCTCGCCGGGCGCCTCGGACATGAGGTCGGAGCCGCTGGAGGTCTTGGGGAACGCCATGACCTCGCGGATGGAGTCCTCGCCGGCCAGTAGCATGCACACGCGGTCGAGGCCGAGCGCGAAGCCGCCCATCGGGGGCGCGCCGTACTCGAGGGCGTCCATCAGGAAGCCGAACTTCTCGCGCGCCTCCTCGTCGGTGTAGCCGAGAAGCTCCAGCATGTCGAGCTGCATCTGGGCGTTGTGGATGCGCATGCCGCCGCCGCCGGCCTCGTAGCCGTCCATGACGAAGTCGTAGGTCGCCGAGCCCGCGGCCAGCGGGTCGGCCTTGATCTTCTCGATGTCGGTTTCGGTGGGCAGGGTGAAGGGCTGGTGCTCCGCCTCGTAGCGCTTGGCGTCGTCGTCCCAGTGGAACAGCGGGAAGTCCACGACCCAGAGGAAGTCGTGGCCCTCGCGCGGCACGTCGAGCGCGTCGGCCATGTGGCAGCGCATGCCGCCGAGGATCTCGTCGGCGGTCTTGCGGTCGGCCACCGCGAACATCACGAGGTCGCCGAGCTCCACGCCCATCTCCTCGCGCAGCGCCGCCATCTCCTCGTCCGAGAAGAACTTGACGATCGGGCTGTTGACCGAGCCGTCCTCGCGGAAGGCGATCCAGGCGAGGCCCTTGGCGCCGAAGCCGGCCGCCACGTCGGCGAGCTTGTCGATCTGCGCGCGCGGCCAGGTGCCGGCGCCCTTGGCGTTGAGGGCCTTCACGAACTGGCCCTCGGTGGCCGCCGCGCCCGCGAAGAGCTTGAACTTGGAGCCGGCGAAGATCGACGTGACGTCGTGGAGCTCCATGCCGTAGCGCGTGTCGGGCTTGTCGGTGCCGTAGGTGTCCATGGCGTCCCAGTAGCTGATGCGGCGAAGCGGCGTGGGCATCTCGACGCCCACGCGGGCGAAGGCGTCGGCGAGAACGTCCTCCAGCTCGCCCATGACGTCGTCCTGGTCCACGAAGCTCATCTCGATGTCCACCTGCGTGAACTCAGGCTGGCGGTCGGCGCGCAGGTCCTCGTCGCGGAAGCACTTGGCCACCTGGTAGTAGCGCTCCACGCCGCCGACCATGAGCAGCTGCTTGAGGAGCTGCGGGCTCTGCGGCAGGGCGTAGAAGTGGCCGGGCTGGGTGCGGGAGGGCACCAGGAAGTCGCGCGCGCCCTCGGGCGTGGACTTGAACAGAGCCGGAGTCTCGACCTCCATGAAGTCGCGGCCGTGCAGCGCCTCGCGGATGGCGAAGGTGAAGTCGGAGCGCAGCCTCAGGTTGGACATCATGCGCGGGCGGCGGATGTCGAGGTAGCGGTAGCGCAGGCGGACGTCCTCGGCGCAGTCGAGACGGTCCTCGATCTGGAAGGGCGGCGTCTTGGAGGAGTTCAGGACCTCGATGTGGTCGATGAGGACCTCGACCTCGCCGGTGGCGAGCTTGGGGTTGTCCATGCCCTCGGGGCGCTCGCGCACCACGCCGGTGACCTTGATCGGCCACTCGGAGCGGATGGTCTCGGCCGCGTGGAAGGCCTCGCCGCCGGAGTGCTCGGGGTCAAAGGAGACCTGCGTCACGCCGTCGCGGTCGCGCAGGTCCACGAAGATGAGCCCGCCGTGGTCGCGGCGGTGCCAGACCCAGCCGGTCAGCGTGACCTGCTGGCCGATGTGCTCGCGGCGCAGCTCGCCGCAGGTGTGGGTGTGCATGGTGTGGGAGTCCATAGATGCCTCTCTCGTCCCTGCCGCCCCGTGCCGGACGGGCGGCGACTGCCGGAAGACGACGACGTGGCGTAGACGGCGCAGCGTCGCACGTGCTCGCGATTGTACTACGACGGCGTCGCGGGATGGTCGCGACGGTCGGGGCTTCTCGCCGCGCTCGCACGCCCGGGGGCCAGCGCCCGCCCCCGGCCTCCGGTTACGCACACGCGCGCCGGGTACGATGCTCCTATATCTGTCAAGTCACTCCCTGGCGACCTCCGGGGGCATCCCGTCGGCGACCCACGCGGCGTAGCGCGCCGC
>NZ_CBIFYV010000111.1:0-22175 GCF_966187215.1 Thermophilibacter sp. | reverse complement strand
GGCAAAGGGGTCCGCGTAAGCCTGGGCGTGCGCTTCCGGGCGATCATGGCTCTTCCTAGAGGTAAGTCGCACCTCCCGTCAGACGAGAGGCATCTGGCCTCGCGGGCGAGAGGGGCAAGAGTGGAGGCGCCGCGGCGCCGCAAGCGACGTCCCCGGTGCGCGAGTGTGGGGGCAAAGACCAGGTCAGCTGGGTGGGGACACGGAGGCCGGAGCGAGAGGACGCAGAGGCCAGGGCGAGAAGGAGACATCATGCAGCACCGGAGCCGGCACATCCACGCACACGGGCTCGCCACGGCGGCCGCGCTGGTCGCGGCCTGCGCGCTCACGGGCTGCTCGGTAGGGCCCGTGAGCCTCGACGACTTCGTGGGCACCCCCTCGGTGGAGGAGGCGCTCGCCGACCGGCGCGCCGCGCTCGCCCCGGTGGTCACCAGCGACGCGCTGGTCGAGCCCGACACCCTCACGGTGGGGCTTCTCGCCACGCAGACGGCACCGCTCGTCATCACCGCCGACGACGGCACGCCCTCCGGCATCGACGTCGACACCGCCCTCGCGCTCGCCGACGCGCTCGGGCTCTCGAGGGTCTCGTTCGTCTCGGTGCCCAACGTGGCCGGCGGCCTCGACGGGACCTGCGACGTGGTGATGGGCGTCGAGGACGCCGACGCCGGGGACGCCACGGTGGCGGGCGGCTACGCCCAGTCCGCCACGGGGCTCTTCACCACCGGCGGCGTCACCGCGCCGATCGACGCCGCCGACCTCGACGGCGCCACCGTGGGCGTGCAGGCCGGCTCGGTCTCGGCCTCCCTGCTCGATGACTACGATCTGAGCATCACCCAGAGCCCCTACGCCAACCTCAACGACGCCTTCGACGCGCTCGAGGCCGGCGAGGTCGACTACGTGGCCTGCGACGCCTACGCGGGCGCCTACCTCGCCGCGACCCTCTCCGACGCGTCCTTCGCGGGCACGCTCGACGACCCCGTCACGGCGGGCGTGGCCGTCCCGTCCGGCGAGCTCCAGGCGGCGGTGACCAGCGCGCTGCAGGACATCCAGACCAACGGCGTGGGCGACGTGGCCCGCGCGCGCTGGGTGGGCGCGCTGCCGACCCTCACGGCCGAGACCCGCGTGACGGGCCTCACCGAGCGCCCGGACGAGGCGCCCGCCGACGATGAGGCTACCGACGACTCCACCACCACCGACGCCGCGGCAGCCGACGCCGCCACCACCGACGCCGCTGACGCAACGGCCACCGACGCGTCCGCCGAGTAGCTCCGCCCGCTCGTCGCCCCTCTGGCGTCTCTCGCTCCCGAGAGTGGGTATCAAGGTCTCAGGACAGGGGAGGCGCGCCCGCTGGGTCGCGCCCCCGCGTCACGACGTAAGGAGGTTCGCATGGTGGACATCAAGATCTCGGGTCGCAAGGTCGGCGTCTCCGACTCCCTGCGCGCGCACGTTGAGGAGAAGGTCGGCAACGCGCTCAAGGTGTTCGACATCAAGCCCATGACCTGTGACGTGGTCCTGCGCGTTGACAAGAACCCCTCCAACCCCGAGCGCAAGGCCTGCGAGGTCACCGTGTTCGTGCGCGACAACGTGGTGCGCGTGGTCGCCAGCTCCGACGACATGTACGCCGCCATCGACGACGCGGCCGAGAAGGTCACCCGCCAGCTGCGCAAGTACAAGACGCGCGTCATCGACCGCCGCCAGCGCATGCAGCAGGCCAAGGCCGGCACCGTCACCCAGGAGGACCTCGCCGCCCTCATCGAGCCGGGCCCGGACGAGACCGACGACGACCAGCTGGTGCGCGAGAAGTACATCGACCTCGTGCCCATGACCGAGGAGGAGGCGCTCGTCCAGACCGACCTCATCGGCCACGACTTCTACGTCTTCACCAATGCCACCACGGGGCTCATCAACGTCATCTACCACCGCAAGAACGGCGGCTACGGCATCATCAAGCCCAAGATCGAGGAGGAGAATGAGTAGCGCCAGCACCCAGCGGGAACCCAGCACTAACGAGAAGCACGAGGCGGCCCCCGGGGAGGGGGCCGCTCCCGTGGCCGACAACGCGCAGGCCTCCCAGGAGGCCGAGCGCCTGGGGCGCGCCTACCACCAGCGCTCCAACGTGCACATCATCGTGGACTCCTGCGCCGACTTCGCGCCGGAGGTTGCCGAGGCGCTCGGCGTCGAGGTGGTGAGCTTCTCCTACGTCATGGGCGGGGAGGAGCACGCCGACGACCTCTGGCGCTCGACCACGCCGCAGGAGTTCTACGGCCGCATGCGCGCCGGCGAGTACGCCACCACCGCCGCCGTGACGCCGGGCCACTACCTCGAGGTCTTCGAGCGCGCCGCCGAGCGGGGCACCCCGACGGTCTACCTGGCCTTCACGCGCGGCCTCTCGTCGAGCGTGGACGCCGCGCGCCAGGCGGCCGAGATGGTCCTCGCCGACCACCCGGGCTTCGAGCTCTACGTGGTCGACAACCTCTGCCCGTCGGCCGCCGCCGAGCTTCTCGCCATCGAGGCGGTCCACCAGGCGGCGAGCGGCCTCACGGCCAGGGAGCTCGTGGCCTGGGCGGAGGAGGCGCGCTACTACATCCAGGGCTACTTCACGCTCGAGTCCTTCGACGCGCTGGCCCGCGGCGGGCGCATCCCGCCGGCGGCGGCCAACGTGGGCGGCAAGCTCGACGTCAAGCCCGAGCTCTCCTACGACCTCAACGGTGCGCTCACCCTGCGGGGCCTGTGCCGTGGCCGCAAGAAGGCCCTGCGCGCCATCATCGCCGACTTCAAGGCCAACTACCTCGGCGAGCAGGGCGGGGACGAGCGCCTGCCCATCGGCATCGTCTCCACGGACGCCGAGAAGGACGCCCGCTGGCTCGCCGACCAGATCCGCCGCGAGCCCGGCTGCGCCGACGTGCCGATCATCTTCAGCTCCGTCTCGCCGGTCGTGGGCGCGCACGTGGGCCCGGGCATGGTGGCCGTGGTGTTCTGGGGCAGGGACCGGCGCGAGGCCACCTCGCTTACCGACCGCATCGCCCGCAAGGTCCGCGGAACCCGCCCCTAGCGGCGGGTCCGTGCCCTGAAGGGCCCCTGACGGTTCGGCGGAGGTTTTGTCAACGCGCGCTCCCGCGGGGGCGCGCGTTTGGCATCCGGCCGCGCCACGCCCTATCATGAGAGGTTGCGAAACTCTGTCAGCGCTCATCCGGCGAAAGGATTCGTCCAGCATGACCAACGCGCACGTTCGCCGCGTCGCCCTCATCGGCTGCGGCATCATGGGAGCCCCCATCGGCGGCCACATCATGGACGCCGGCTTCGACCTCACCGTCCACAACCGCACCCGCTCCAAGGCCGAGGGCCTGCTCGCCCGCGGCGCGCACTGGGCCGACAGCCCGGCCGAGGCCGCGGCCGACGCCGACGTGGTCCTCACGATGGTGGGCTACCCCTCCGAGGTGGAGGACGTCTACCTCGCCACCGACGGCCTCATCCGCGCCGCCAAGAGGGGCGCGTGGCTCATCGACCTCACCACGAGCTCCCCGCAGCTCGCCCGCGACATCCACGACGCGGCCGAGGTCGAGGACAAGCACGCCTTCGACTGCCCGGTCACGGGCGGCGAGCAGGGCGCGATCGACGGCACCCTCACGCTCATCGCCGGCGTCTCCGAGGCCGAGGCCGCGCCGGTGCTGCCGGTGCTCGAGTCCTTCTCGTCGAAGATCTTCTACTTCGACCAGCCGGGCGGCGGCCAGACGGCCAAGCTCTGCAACCAGGTGAGCCTCGCCTCGTGCATGCTCGGCTACGCCGACGCGCTGGCGCTCGCCGAGCAGTCCGGCATCGACCAGGAGAAGGTCCTCGAGGTCATGGCGTCGGGCACCGGCGGCTCGGGCGCCTCGCGCACCCTGGCGCCGCGCTCGCTGGCCGGCGACTACAAGCCCGGCTTCATGGTCGAGCACCTGCGCAAGGACATCGCGCTGGCGCTGCGTCGCTCGGAGGACCTCGACATCACGCTGCCCGGTGCCGAGACGGCCTTCACGCTCTTCGACATGCTCTGCCAGATCGGTGGCGCGCGCATGGGCACGCAGGCGCTGACCCTGCTGTACCAGGACGAGGCCACCTGCGCGGCCGCGGGTCTCGACTGGTCGCTGCTCGACCGCGACGAGTACGCCGACGACGGGGAGGACGGCTGCGGCTGCGGCCACGACCACGGCGACGGCCACGAGTGCTGCGGCCACCACGACCACGGCCACGAGTGCTGCGGCGGCCACCACCACGACCACGACGGCGACCACGAGTGCTGCGGCGGCCACGGCCACCACGACCACGACGGCGGCTGCCGCTGCCACCACGAGGACCGCTAGCGTGGACGCCTTCGCGGGCGCGGTCTTCGCGCTGATGCTGTTCCTCTTCGGCATCGTCACCGGTGTGGGCGTCGGTGAGCGCCTCGCGCCGCGCTGCGTCACGCGCCGCGACTACTGGGTCCACAACGCGGTGGTCCTTCTCGCGGGCGCCGTGTCGGTGGTCGTGGTCAACCTCACGCCCTTCCCGGCGCTCATCGCGCTCGCCATCGGTCTGGTAGCGGGCATCGTCGCCGGGCTCAAGCTCAACTTCGGCGAGTCGGTGGGCCCCTGGCACAAGGTCGACACCTACTTCCGCGTGAACAAGGACCAGGTCGAGCGCGCCGAGGACCCCGAGGGGGCCGAGGCCGCGCGCCGCGCGCGCCGCAACGCCGCCACCAAGACGAAAGGAAAGCGTCACTAGCACATGAACGAGACCACATCCAACCAGAGCTCCATCGCGGTGCTCATCGACTACGAGAACCTGGCCCTGGGCACCGGCCGCCGCAAGCGCAACGGTCACCAGGAGCCCGGCCCCATGCCCGACGTCAAGCTCATCATCGAGCGCCTCGTCGACAAGGGCCGCGTCACGGCCAAGCGCGCCTACTGCGACTGGCAGCGCTTCTCCGACGCCGTGACGCCCCTGCACGAGCTCGGCATCGAGCTCATCGAGATCCCGGACCGCGCCTACACGGGCAAGAACTCCGCCGACATCCGCCTCGCGGTGGACGCCATGGAGATCTGCCTCACCAAGGACCACATCGACACCTTCGCGATCCTCTCGGGCGACTCGGACTTCTCGCCGCTCGTCTCCAAGCTCAAGGAGTTCGGCAAGACGGTGATCGGCGTGGGCATGAAGGAGGCCACGAGCAGCCTGCTCACCGAGGTCTGCGACGAGTTCATCTTCTACGAGGACCTCACGCGCGCCGCGGGCGTGCCCGACTTCACGGCCAAGGTGCCCCGCGAGAAGCACGAGTGCTACCAGCTGCTCTTCGAGACCATCGACGCGCTGCAGCGCGAGAGCGACAGCTTCATCCTGGCGTCGCGCCTCAAGGACACCATGAAGCGCAAGCGTCCGCAGTTCTCGGAGTCCTCGTACGGCTACCGCTCGTTCACGGCGCTGCTGCGCGAGGCGTCCAAGCTCGGCTTCATCGAGATCCACCAGGACCCCAAGAGCGGCACGGCCGTGGTCGACGGGTTCTGCGAGTAGGGAGGAAACATGGCAGGGATTGACGAGGGACGTCTCGCGGAGCTTCTCGAGGAGCTGTCGGGCTCGAGCCGCCGGCGGCGCCAGGAGGTCGCGCACGAGCTCGCGACGCTGGCCCGCGAGGACCCGGGCGCGCTGGTCGCCCACGTGGACGAGCTGATCGACGCGCTCGAGCGGCCCGAGGCGCAGACGCGCTGGGAGGTGCTCGACGCGCTCTCGGCGGTGGCCGAAGTGAACGCCGACGCGGTGGCCGGTGCCTTCGACGGTGCCGAGGCGTCGCTGTTCGACGACGCGTCGGCCACGGTGCGCCTCGCCGCGTTCGTGTTCCTGTGCCGCTACGCCGCCAGCTCGCCGGAGCGCTCCGACGAGGCCTGGCCGCTGATCGACGAGGCCGTGCAGTGCTACCACGGCGACGCCGAGTACCGCGACATGCTCGCGGCGCTGCTCGGGCTCGCGCGCGGCTCGGCGTCGGACGCCACGCGCGCGGCGCTGGCCGACCGCGTGCGCTTTGACGCCGAGAGCGGCTCGGGCTACATCAAGTCGTTCTCGCAGGAGATTCTTCAGGAGCTCTAGGAGGAGCCATGGCCAAGAAAGACGCGGACGAGAAGGACCGGGACGAGAGGGACCTCGCCGAGCGCGCCGACGACGTCGCTGACGGCGACGAGCCGGCGCCGCGCGCGACGGGGCTCGCCGGGCTGCCCGTGCAGGCATGGGTCGCGATCTGCGTGGTCGTGCTCGTGGTGGGCGTGCTCGCCGGGCACTTCCTGCTCGGGGGCGCCGGGTCGGTGTCGCTGAACGGCCGCACCACGCTCTCGGCCGGCGAGCTCGACAGCACGGTCGCCACCTACACGGTCGGCGGCCAGACCACGAACGTCACCGCCCGCGAGGTGCTCGAGGAGCTGGCGGGCGGCGGCGAGCTCACGGCCAACGACGACGGCACCTACGACGTGCCGGGCGCGCGGGACGTGCTCTCCTACGTGCAGAACAAGCTCATCGTCGCCGACGCCCGCGACCGCGGGCTGACGGTGTCGGACGACGAGATCTCCGACTTCGCGGCCCAGAACTTCGGGACCGACGACCTGGCGTCGATGGCCTCGACCTACGGCATGTCCGAGGACGCCGTGCGCTCCACCATCGAGCAGACGCTGCTCATGCGCAAGCTGCAGGACGAGGTCTGCGACACCACGCTGCCCGCGCAGCCCACCGAGCCCACGGCGCCCGCCGAGGGCGAGGAGGACGTGCCCACGGCCGACTACGCGAGCTACGTGATCGGCCTCGCGGGCGACGAGTGGGACGCCGACGCCGACACGTGGGCGCGCACCGACGGCCCCTACTACGCCGCGCTCTCGGGCTACGACATCTCGTCGGCCGGCGCCACCTACGAGGCCGCCGAGGCCGCCTACGGCGTGGCCGCGAGCGCCTACCAGAGCGCCTACACGCAGGTGAGCGACCAGTGGGGCGCCTACACCTCGGCCCTGCTGTCCGGCGCGAGCATGCAACTCGGCTCGCTGGCCGAGTAGGGAGGGCGCGATGCGGGTCGCGTTCAGTGCGTGCCTGCTCGGGGACACCGTGCGCTACGACGGCGGCTCCAAGCCGGTGGATGAGGTGATCGAGCTGGCCAAGAAGGTCGAGCCGCTGCGGGTGTGCCCCGAGACGGCGGGCGGCCTCAAGCGGCCGCGGCCGCCGGCGGAGCGCTCGGGCGGGCGGGTCCTTCTCGCCGACGGGACGGACGTGACCGCGGAGTTCGAGCGGGGCTCGGAGCGCTGCCGGGCGCTCGTCGACCGCTCGGGGGTCGCGCTCGCCGTTCTCAAGGCGAAGAGCCCCTCGTGCGGCAGCGGGCTCGTCTACGATGGGACCTACACCGGTCGGCTCGTGGCGGGCGACGGCACCTTTGCCGAGCGCCTCAAGAAGGAGGGGGTCTGCGTGGTCAGCGAGGACGTCGTGAGGGACTGCAAGCCCAGCGTCGAGCACCCCGTGGCGATCGTGCTGGGGAGCGGCCTGGGGCACCTGGCCTCGCTGGTGCGCCCCGTGCGCCGGATCGACTATCGTGACGTGGAGGGCTTCCCGACGGACGCGCGTCCGGTGGCGGGGCACCGCTTCGAGGCCACCGTGGGCACGATCGACGACGTCCCGGTGGTGGTCTACCCCGGACGCATCCACCTCTACCAGGGCTACTCCGCCGCCGAGGTGACTGCGCTCGTGCGCCACGCGCACCACCTGGGCTGCCGCGATATCATCTTCGCGTGCGCCACGGGCGCCGTGCCCGGCATGGCGGGGCTCGGGCTCGGCATCCTGACCGACCAGGTCAACCTCACCGGGCGCAACCCGCTCGCCGAGTGGGACGGACTGCGCGACGTGGAGAGCCCGTTCGTGGAGATGGGCGAGGCGTACTCGCCGTATCTGCGCGCGCTGGCGCGCGGCGTGGCCGATGACACCGGCATCGAGGTGGGGGAGGGCGTCTACGCGGGCGTGCTCGGGCCCTGCTTCGAGACGCCAGCCGAGGTGGCGGCGCTGCGGGCGCTGGGCGTGTCGTACGTGGGCATGTCCACGGTGTGCGAGGTCATCATGGCGCGGGCGCTCGGGATGCACGCGCTCGGGCTCACGCTGGCCGCCAACGAGGCGGGCGCGTCGGGGACCTCGCACGACAGCGTGCTCGCGGCGGCCGGCGAGCGCGCCGACGACTTCGAGCGCCTGGTCCGCGGCGTCCTGCGCCTGCTGTAGGGGGCGCGGGCGCGCTTCTCGCCGTGCCGCCTTTCGCGTTCGGCACCCTTCTCGACCGACGCCTCTCTTGTCCCTTGCTCCTCCCGGCGCGCCGGTCTTCTCGCCGGCCATTAACCCGCAAAATCTGACATTCACAAACCTTAATCCAGCGATTATATGAACATGAAATCATTTTTTGCGTGTTAATGGGACGACGAGAAGGGCGGCGGCACCCAGATGCCTCGCCGGGCGAGAAAAACGGCGCTTGCGCCGCGACGGGCGTTCCCGTATAGTAGTTAGCCGCTGACACGCCAGCTTAGCTCAGTTGGTAGAGCACCGCTCTCGTAAAGCGGGGGTCACCAGTTCGAGTCTGGTAGCTGGCTCCAGCCAAATACCAGGTCAGGAGCCTTTTGGCTTCTGGCCTTTTTCTTTATCTGTTACCGCATCTGCCTATGAGGGGTGAATTTGGGGTGAAAGTGGATTCTATGGAGGAATCCACACAGACCACAAACACAAGGAAAACGACATGCGGGGACGAGGGTTTTCAGCGCTTTCCGCAGCCGGAGGGTCCTGCGACTAACCCGTAGGCTGCGGGAAGGGTTGAAAACCCGCCGTTGGGTTGATAGGGGGTCTCTCTCCTGTGCTCCTAGATATACTGGGTTTGCACGCTTCTTACATCACCCCTCTGGACCCGTCGCTTTCCTTGGATGTGTCGTGATATGACTAATACCTCGCATGATGGGCTGGCATATGCTCGAAGCCTGGCCTTGGTTGAAGAGCAGGTTGAAGCCTCCGTTGCCGACGCTGCTTCAGACGAGTTTGACGTTGATGAGATTCAGCCCGATTTGGACACATTTGACTTTTGCTTCGCGCTTGCCGTCGGACTCGTGGGCATCCTTGCCTCGACGAACGAGGAGATTGAGGGATGGCTCGCTCGGGTTCACGACTCGGCATCTGGCAAGCCTGGCGACTATGACGTCGTCCAGAGGATGCTCGGAGCGCTCCTCTACCACAAGGGCGATGCACTGGATGTCTACTCTCCAGGCGAAGGCTTCGTCGGGAGGAACGGCGAGCGGGCATACGTGATGTTCCACAGGCTCTTGTTCGGCCATGATGTGCTTGCTTTCGGGAAGGGCATCATGCCGCACAATCCCTTTGCGCTCATGTACGAGCAGAGGGGCCTGATGGGAATCCTCCAAGCGGTCCGTCACCTCGTGGCCGACACGATGTCCCTGCAAGGTCTGCCCATGCCCGGCAGCTCCCTCCTCGACACCGAGCGCGAGAATGGGAAGCCCTGGAACAGAATCATCGATTGGGTGCAGGAGCTGTCCGTCGAGTCCTGTGGGGACAAGAGATGGGCCCAGGAAATCTACTCGCACATGTTCACGATTCGGGCCCAGGACATAGCTTCCGGAGGTCTCATCCCCGTCCTGAACAAGGCCTATTTTGCCGCCAGGTCAATCGAGGACCCGGTCCGCAGGGCACAGATACGGCTCATCGACACCGGACTCGCCTTCTTCGGGCAGGCGGCCGTCGGGGCGGCGCGCCAAAGGGGAATCCCGTACATCAACGTCGCGATGGTCCCGCAGCTCGCGAAAGCCTACGGCGACCTCATTGTCGCCAGTTCCCGACGCACGCGAGAGCTGCAATCCCGGACGGACGCCCTCTGCGCCTCCGCGGACGAGCAAATCGCCCGTCACGCCCTCATCTCCGACATGCTCTCGGCGTCCCGCGCCTCTGGTGACACGCGAGTATTGAGCCACAAACCCATCGAGTTGGAGGAGAGATGAAGCTCCCGGTTAAGACGGCCGGACCTGTCATAGGAGTTGTCTCGGGTCTGGTTGGCCTAGGAGTCGGTTTTGGTCTCGGCGCGCTGGCTCGCCAGCCGGAAATAAACGCCCTGCAAAAGCAGGTGAGGAAACTCCAGAAGAAGAACCATGAGCTCAAGCTCGTCGTCCAAGAGCAGAACGACGAGCTTGCAGAGCTCCTCCTCAGGTACCAGTCCTTGAAGGCGTGGCAGCTCCTGCAAAAGAAGAGCCTCAAGAATGACATCAAGGAGAGGTTCATCATCCAGTATGGGATGCACGACTACTTCTCGCTCATGCTCGACAGGCTGGAGACCGGAAGGGACTTTCAGGACAAGGAGACGGCGTTCTATGCAGCCTTCTCCCGGATGCTCGACGACAAGAGGCTTAGCGAGGAGCAGGAGGAGCGCATCAGGTCGTACGTGCTCGGCAAGCACGCCCGGGAGGTAAGGGCGATGAGCCAGTGCGACGTCTCGCTCGACATAGACCTCATCAACGCCGTGGAATTTGACGAGCGCAAGGAAAGAGAGAGGGGCTTTGGCCCCCTCAAGTTTTGGAAGCAGAGGTCCGGCGCATCGGAGCAGGATGTAGTCGCGCACTGATCGAACGAGACGAGTGTGGCTTGCACTCTGTAAGGGGGAGGATTTTGGCCGGTACCAAGGATGAGGCGGCGCAGTTCGCTGCCCGTTGGTCGCTCAGGGGAGCGAACAGGGGGGATCAGTGATGGGGGTCGCCAAAGCAAAGGGCGATTTCGATGCCATGGTTGTCGAAGCACTGGTGACCTGGATGGAGTGCTCGCCCAGCACCATCACCTATGGGGACCTCGCTAGGAGGATGGCGGCGATGTTCCAGATCGAGGAGCCCGACCCATGGAGGACCTTCGATGCGCCCCTCGGCAGAATCCAGGTTGTATGCGACGAACTTAGCCTCCCGTGTCTCCCGGTACTCGTCGTTAGAAAACAGGGCATGAAGCCCGGAGTCGGCTTCGCCGTAATGCACCGCAGCAGGCACTCCGAGGATGAGGGGATGTCCGATGACGAGCTCGCCGAACGTGAGCTTACACGCGTTAGGGAGTGCCGCGACTGGCAGAAGGTCCTAGACCGATATGGTATCGACCACACATTCTCCGGGGTAAAGAACTTTGTGGCTGAGGAGCGCGCGAACAGGGCGTACTCAGAGGGAAGCCGGCTCGTTGAGTCCCTACGGGTGGAACAGGCCAGGAGTCCCGAGGCTCGCAAGAGGTGCCTTGAGCTCAAGGGAACGAGGTGCGTTGTCTGCGGGTTCGACCCCGTGGAGAGCTGGGGGGCATATGGGGTCATACAGGTACATCACCTGACGCCTCTTCACGACAAGGTGGGTCGCTCCGGATCCACGATGACCGACCCGATGAGGGACCTTGTTCCTGTCTGTCCTAACTGTCACGCGCTCATTCACAGCAAGCCTCGCGATATGGGTAGCGAGGGATGCTACACGATTGACGAGGCGACGGCGATTGTGCGTCATGCTAACAGAACGACCGAAAAGTACGGCGCTCGAAGATAAGGGGGCAGCTCATGGCCATCGGCAAGATTGACACCTCATCTGCAAGTTACGTCGTGCTCGACGTCGAGACGAATGGCCTCAAGAGCAAGGAGCATGACCTGCTGTCCATATCCATTCTCAAACCCGACGACGGCAAAGAGTACGACAGGTTTCTGCCGCTCGACCTGAACAGAGCAGTGCTTACGACCGAGATTAACGGCATCACGGGGGGCGACCTTCAGGGCAAGAAACATCTTACACAGGGAGAGGTTGACGAGCTGTTTGATGAGTTCGAGCTCGACAGGAGGACGATTCTGCACTACGGACCTATCGACCCGCGCTTCATACGCGACTACTTCGAACGTCACGGGCTCTCCGGCTTTGAGCGCATGAAGTTCTTCAATTTCAAGCGGCTAATCTGCTCAACAAGGTACGCTGACGGAAGCCTCACGAAGGACAACCTGTGTTCGTTCTTTGGCATCGAGGGTGTCTCGGATGTACACAACGGGATGCGTGACTGCAGGCTGGAGTGGGAGCTGTTCAAGAGGCTAGACGGGCGCTACCTTCTCGCGAGGATAGTCCAGAACGGTCGGTACTTCGGCATGTGGAGGCTATCGGTGCTGAACCCTGGTTACGTCCTGCCCGTGAGCTACCTGTCAACGTACCCCAACCTCTCTCGCGCCGTTAAGCGACCATACATCAGGTGCGATAGCGAGGAAATCTATCGCCTTACGGTTTCGGGAAGGGCAGTCAAGCGGTTCCAGACCAACTTTCCGGGGATGGTAGTCGAGCATCTTCTCGATACCATGCTCGGTGCTAAGAAGGTTGATAACTCTGCTTTCCTCATCGAGAACTCTGCTAGAAACGAGTTGCTCGGATACATGCCGAGCTATGTAAGCCTCATACCCATGAGGTTTAACGAGGATGGGTCTGTCTCTGCGATCCACGATGAAGACAAGCGAAGCGAGTCTGATCTAAATGAGATGATTAATCAGATGCGAGGGCAATTGACGCCGCTTGTCGAGTTCATCAGAGATGGGCTTTTCAAGGGAAGGAGGGTGGCCTCTCAAGAGCTCGTCATCGACACGTCCCTAGGCATCCTGGCCCTATGTGACCTATCAACCGACGACGCCGTCCTCGAAATCAAGACCTCGGCGTGTGATCCGCAACGCTATGCGGAGCAGCTGTACTACGAGGCGCGCGGCCGTGAGACGTATCTGCTTGGCATGAGTTGGGGTAACGGTGAGGCGACCTTTATCATCAAGCGGGTCAGAGTCTATCCGGGCGAGAAGCCAGACAAACGCAAGGACAAGGCACTGACCTCACTCACCGCCGCGCTTGGCAAAGAGGAAATCGAGGTTGTTAGCTACACGAAATCAAAAGAGCCAATTGGCGTGCGCTGCAACGTCTGTGGCTATGAGTGGGAGGAGACATACCCTCGCATCAAGGGAGGCAAGTGCGTCTGTCCCGTCTGTCATCCCGAGCGCATGACAAGACCATACAGGAAGCGCTCGGACGGAGCTCCCCCGCCCGAGCGCGAAAAAATGACGCCGGAACAGGCTCTAGCGAAGCGCGCTTTGCGCTTCGCGGAGAAGGTCTCCGCACGAAGTGGCGGGCAGCTCGTCATAGACCTCGAGAGCTACGTTGGCGGTAAGAGCCCGGTGAAGGTGTGTTGCTCAAAATGCGGCTATGTGTGGGAGGCGCGGGCCGACCATCTGCTCGGTCGGTGCTGCTGCCCATGTTGCAGGCAGTAAGAGCGACGCAAACCGAGAAGTCCGAGGAAAAAGAGATCCCTGCAGGGATCTCTTTTTGCCTTGCCGTGTCCTAACGCCCTTCGCTCGGAGCACCTTTACTTCTTTGTATGACGCACGATGTAAACCAGCCACTCTATCACCAGAACGCCGAGGTAGAAGATTCCCCACACGGCGAAGCTAATCAGCCTAATCTCCAACGTCTGAACAGTCCCGTGTCCGTCGACCGTTCTGGCGAACAGGAACACGCTGAAACATATGAAAAGTACGAGTTGAACGATTTGAAAGATGCGCCAGCCTTTGCTCGTCATGTTTATCACCTCCATGAGGACAGCTAACCTGTCCTTCACCTGGTCATGTTGTCTCTGTGGCGGCTCTGGCATCAGCTCCTCTGGTGGCGGCTCCGGTTCGTCCGGGCAGCAGTCCCACACCCACGACTGGGTGTCGGTTACTGCGACGGTGTATCACGACGCAGCTGTTGAGTATCGTAATATCTGCTGGGGGTGTGGCAAGGACATTAGTAGCTGGCTCCAGCCAAACGCACGGGGTCGTCGGGCTTCTCGCCTGGCGACCCTTTTTCGTGCCCTGTGCCGCCCTTCGCGTTCCGGGTATGTACACCCCCGCCGACTATGTACACCCCATCGCTGGTCGGCGATAAACCCCACTGCCCTTGACCTGCAACTTTGTATTCGGCCTCACTCCGGATGGTGTACATAGTCGGCAAGACTGTACATACCCGTGAGGCGTCCGCGCGCGGTGCCCTCCATCACACGCTCGCAATGTAAGCTCTTTGTAAGCCATCGCCCATCGAGGGGCTTTCGCGCGGTCATCTCGTGTCAGGTACCCGCAAGCTTACGGTATGCTAATCAAGCGTTAACACAGACGTGACATATCGGCCAAGGGAAGCGAGCGCCTTTGATTAGCTTCGATCAGTTCCTCGGCGTCCTGTCGAGCAACCCGTTCCTTGTGATCGTCATGATCCTGGTGCTGGGCACCATCTTCGTCAACGGTGCCACCGACGCCGCAAACGCCATCGCCGAGCCGGTGGGCACCCGCTCCATCAACGTGGACCACGCGATCATCATGAGCGTGATCTGCAACTTCGTGGGCCTCGTGGCGATGTCGTTCATCTCCACGGCCGTGGCCGACACGATCTCGGGCATGGTGGACTTCGGCGGCGACTCGCACGCCGCGCTCATCGCGCTGGCCGCGGCCACGGTGGGCATCGTGGCCTGGGGCGTGGGCGCCTGGGCCTTCGGCATCCCCACCTCAGAGAGCCACGCGCTGATCGCCGGCCTCACGGGCGCCGCGCTCGCCGTCTCCGGCGGCCTCGACGGCGTCAACGGCGCCGAATGGATCAAGGTCATCTACGGCCTGGTGCTCTCGACGGTGCTGGGCTTCGCCGCCGGCTGGCTCATCTCCAAGATCATCCCCATCGCCTGCAAGAACGCCGACCGCCGCCGCGCCAACAACTTCTTCGGCCGCATGCAGGTGCTCGGCGCCGCGGGCGTGGCGCTCATGCACGGCGCGCAGGACGGCCAGAAGTTCATGTCCACCGCCATGCTCGCCATCGCGCTGTCGCTCAACCTCACGGTGGGCGACATGGGCGGCTTCCCGCTCTGGATCATGGTGCTGTGCGCGGGCGTCATGGCGCTCGGCA
This sequence comes from Thermophilibacter sp., assembly GCF_966187215.1. Classification (NCBI taxonomy): domain Bacteria; kingdom Bacillati; phylum Actinomycetota; class Coriobacteriia; order Coriobacteriales; family Atopobiaceae; genus Thermophilibacter; species Thermophilibacter sp. Next base: position 7,218 of record NZ_CBIFYV010000111.1, on the reverse strand, counting down.
CCGCCGTGGGCGGCAAGAAGATCATCAAGAAGGTCGGCATGGAGATGGTGCGCCTCGAGAAGTACCAGGGCTTCGCCGCCTCCGTGAGCGCCACCGCGAGCCTGCTCATCGCCACGCTGACGGGCCTGCCCGTCTCCACGACCCACACCAAGACCGCCGCCATCATGGGCGCCGGCGCCGCCAAGGACCCGCGCTCCGTCAACTGGGGCGTGGCCAAGGAGATGGTCCTCACCTGGGTGTTCACGTTCCCGGGCTGCGGCCTCATCGGGTTCGTCCTCGCCAAGCTGTTCCTCGTGCTGTTCTAGTCCCGCCGGCGCCGTGCCTCTCGCCGCGCGCCGCCCCCGTTCCGACCGACCGCCGACCAAAGGAGTCGCCATGCCCCGCATCAAGAAGGAAGACGAGTTCTACACGATGCTCAAGGAGTTCGCCGCGCTGATCGTGGAGGCGGCGGAGGAGTACCACGACATCGTCTGCGAGTTCCCCGAGTCCAAGAGCCGCATCCCGCACATGAAGGTCTACGAGTCCACGTGCGACGAGCGCGTGAAGGCCATCATGGAGAAGCTCTACGTCTCGTTCATCACGCCGATCGACCGCGAGGACATCTCCGACCTGGCCCTCGCGATGGACGACGTCTGCGACGCGATGTATGGCGTGGCGGTGCGCATGGACCTGTTCAACCTCAGCGACCAGCGCCTCGAGGCCAACCAGATCTCCGAGCTCACGGTCCGTGCCGTGCGCGAGATGCAGGAGATGATCGACCACCTGCCCAACTACAAGAAGGACCGCGTGGTCATGGAGAAGGCCCTCGCGGTGGGCAGCATCGAGGACGAGGGCGACACCGTCTACCAGACCGCGCTGCGCCGCCTGTTCTCCGACGAGGAGAAGGCCGGCGGCAAGTACGCGGTCACGTGGCTGCGGATCTTCGACCGCATGGAGCTCTGCCTCGACGCGTGCGACCACGTGAGCGGCATCGTGCGCGACATCATCATGAAGGACGCGTAGCGAGAAGGACCCCTCGGTGGGGGGCGGCGGGCCCCGGTGACTGGCTTCACGCGAGAGTGCGCTGGTGCGGAACTCTCGCTTAGAAGTCAGTCACCGGGGCCCGCCGCCACCGTCGGTCTCGTCTCTTGGCGGGGAGAAGGGCGTATACTTGGTGACGTTACGTCACTTGGCGAGGAGAGGGGACCGCCATGATCTACCGTGACTTCAACGGGCTCAAGCTGTCGGCGCTCGGCTTCGGGGCGATGCGCCTGCCGTGCGTGGACGGCAACGACGCCGCGCCCGACCAGGACGCCGTCAACGAGATGGTCGACTACGCGCTCGAGAGCGGCGTCAACTACTTCGACACCGCGTGGGGCTACCACGACGGCCAGTCCGAGATCGTGCTCGGCCGCGCGCTGGCGCGCCACCCGCGCGACTCCTACTACCTGGCCACCAAGTTTCCGGGCTATGACCTCGCCAACATGGACAAGGTCGAGGAGATCTTCCAGCGGCAGCTCGAGAAGACCGGCGCCGACCACTTTGACTTCTACCTCATCCACAACGTGTGCGAGCTCAACATCGACGAGTACCTCAACCCCGCGCACGGCATCATGCCGTACCTGCTCGAGCAGAAGGAGGCGGGCCGCATCCGCCACCTGGGCTTCTCGGCGCACGGCGCGATCCCGGTGATGGAGCGCTTCCTCGACGCCTACGGCGAGCACATGGAGTTCTGCCAGATCCAGCTCAACTACATGGACTGGGAGTTCCAGGATGCGCGCGGCAAGGTCGAGCTGCTCCGCCGCCACGGCCTGCCCGTGTGGGTCATGGAGCCGGTGCGCGGCGGCAAGCTTGCCAGCCTGCCGGAGGCGGACGCCGAGAAGCTCCGCGCGCTGCGGCCGGACGAGAAGCCCGTGGCCTGGGCGTTCCGCTTCGTGCAGTCGGTGCCCGAGGTGGTGGTCACGCTCTCCGGCATGTCCGACATGGAGCAGATGCGCGAGAACGTGGCGACCTTCGCGGAGGACCGCCCGCTCACCGAGGCCGAGCGCACGGCGCTCGACGAGGTGGCGCGCGACCTCACCTCGCAGGGCACGGTGCCGTGCACGGCGTGCCACTACTGCACGAGCCACTGCCCGCAGGGGCTCGACATCCCGCACCTGCTGTCGCTCTACAACCAGCTCATCGTGGGCGGCTCGGGCGACTTCATCGCGCGGATGGGCGTGAACTCGCTGCCCGAGGACAAGCGCCCGGACGCCTGCATCGGCTGCGGCAGCTGCGCGGCGGTCTGTCCGCAGCAGATCGACATCCCCGGCACCCTGGCCGACTTCGCCGCGCGCCTGGCCAAGTAGCCGTGGGACAACGGGGACGGAGGTGATTGTCACGCCTCCGTCCCCGTTGTCAAATGGTCACGAATTGATCTTGTGGCCGCAGCTCGGACAGAACCTTGCGTTAGTGTTGGCAAGCTCGCGCCCGCAGTTCGGGCAGAAGCGGGACTGGGGGTGCGCACCGGTTAACTCAGGGGCATCGGTCTTGGCTCTTCTCGCCCACCGCCTTCTCCTGACGACTACGACCGCGATGCCGACGACCACCACGACTGCAGCGACGATTCCCGCGATGACGAGCGGGTTGCAGAAAAGTCCGTTGCCGCCATATCCCGTGTCGTATGTGGAGAGCGTGAAGACACCGTCGTCGTCCACGGCCAGGAGCGCAACCTCCCGGTCGTCGTTCGTGAGCACTCCCTCGACACTCTGGGAATCCATGCCGCTGAGCTCGACCTCGCTCGATGCGCCGGTGCTCACGTCATAGGTGCGCAGCGTCAGCGGCGAATCGTCAGAGTCCTGATGCAGCATCGTCGCGTAACGCCCGTCCTGCGAGACGAAGGCATATCCGTTCGCGGGCATGCTGAAGTCTGTGGGCAGGCTCATGCTGTAGAGCACGTCACCTGTGGCGGCGTCGACTGAGGCGAGGCTCGTCCCGCCCCGGTTGTCATCCGAGGTGAGCTCGCCGCTCTGGTCGGCGGGAAGGTTCTGATTGACGAGGGTCAGGTACACGAGCTTCGTGGTGGACTGGTTCATGGCGAGCACGTCGTGAGTGCCGTCGATTATGGGGCTGAGCTCGCCGGTCTCCGGGTCAAGTCGGTACTGGCTATCGACGAGGTGCTCGTCGTTGGGATACGTGTTGACCACGAGTGACCCATCCTCCAGCTCGAACTGGAGGAAGGCCCTGCCGGAGTCCCCGGAGTAGCTCGTAGCCTGGTCAAGCATCCGGGTTCCCGTTGCCATGTCGTAGGCAACGACGTGATAGGGGCTGTCACCGTCGAGCACGTAGAGGGTGGACCCGTCCGAGGACAGCACGCAGGATATCGGCGCATCCTCTGTCGTCACGTTGAAGGAGCTGGTTAGCTGCTGGCTCTTCAGGTCGTAGACGACCGCGGAATACATGGTGTCATCAGACGAGGCGTCAAACCCCACCAGCGCGAGACGGTCGCCCCCATCCATGAGCCGGGCCCTATAGGGGGAACTCTCGAAGGTGAGGCCGGGCAGGTCGGTCTTCTCGCCGGACTCCAAGTCGTAGAGAAACGCGCCTTGGCTTGAGGTGTCATAGACGAGGGCGGAGGTGTTGGAAAGCAGTATCGGGGTGCAGTAGTTCGTATCCTGCTGGGCGACGGAGCTGGCCTCACCCGTCGTGGTGTCGACGGCATAGAGGGCGAATGAGTCGTAATCGTCCTTCCACGTCGCGATCAGGGCATGCGAACCGTCGTCGGTGACCAGCCAGAACAATAGCTGGGAGCCGAGCTGGCCGAGGGAGTAGCTGTTGGTGAGTTCTGGGGTCGGAGCTTGGTCCTCCGCGAGAGCCGGCGTTGTTGCGAACGGGCTGGCGAGGAGGCAGGCGACCATGGCGAGAGCCGCAAACAAACGTCGCAGCGAGGCGAGCGGAGCTTCACAGGGTCGGAGTCTTTTGTTCATGGGTGCCCCCTTGATTCGGATTGAGCGAGGTGACGACTGAATTGAATGTTCGTCGGGGGGGGGCGCTCGCTGTCAAGTGCGCCGTCGGTCGGTGGAGCACGTTATCTGGTATGTGGGTTGGGCGTGTATCGCCGGCCTAGGATTGTCGGCCGGCACCTCTGCTACACTCGCGTCACGCAACGCCCGCCGACGCGAGAGGGGACCCCATGACCAGGCCGAGCAGGATCGAGGCCGTGCTCTTTGACTTCGACGGGACGCTCTGTGACACCGAGTCGAGGAACATCGACCTCGTGCGCGGCATCCTGAACCGCATGGGCTGTCCCGTCACCGATGAGGAGCTCTTCTCGCTGAGCGGCGGGGACGACCGCGTCACCGTGCCGCCGCTCCTCGAGCGCTACGGGTCGTCGTACACGATCGACGACTACGAGGCCGAGCGCGACGGCTGCTACCGCACCTACGCCGAGGCCGACCTCGCGCTGGAGCCGGGCGCGCGTGAGCTCATCGAGGACCTGCGGGCGCGCGGCGTGGCCGTGGGCCTGGTCTCGACCACCGTCGCGCGCTGCATCCTGACCGCGCTCGACCGCCTGCGGATCCTGGGCCTCTTCGACGTGGTCGTCTGCGGTGACATGGTGAGCCGCCGCAAGCCCGACCCGGAGCCCTACCTGCGCGCGCTCGAGCTTCTGGGCGCGGAAGCGTCCGCGGCGGTGGCCTTCGAGGACTCCACCCCGGGCACCGCGGCGGCCGTCGCGTCGGGGTGCCACACGATCGCCTACAACCAGCTCGCGCTCGACCAGGACCAGTCCGCCGCCGACGAGGTCATCGACTCGTTCGTGGGCCTCTCGCTGTAGCGGGCGTCCCAAAGGGGGACATGTGCAAATTGGGACACTGAGCAACGTGTCCCAATTTGCACCTGTCCCCCTTTGGGACGCCCGCGCTATGCCAGCTTCGCGGCCAGCTCGAGCAGCTCGTCCACGTCCGCGTCGCGCGTGGCCCACGAGCACACGAAGCGCGCGACCACGCGGCCCTCGCCCAGCTCGTAGAAGGTCTCGCAGCCGCACGCCGCCTCGAAGGCGTCGCGCTGCGCGGCGCTCATGACAAAGAACTGCTGGTTGGAGGGCGAGTCGCCGTACGGCTCAAAGCCCAGGCGCACCAGGCCGTCGCGCAGGCGCAGCGCCCGCTCGTTGGCGCTTCTCGCCAGGCGCCAGTAGAGCGCCTCGCCGCCGTCGGCCGGCCGCTCGAATGCGGCCTCGAACTGCACGCCGAGCACGCGCCCCTTGGCGAGCAGGCCGCCGCGCTCCTTCTGCAGAAACGGGAACGACTCGCGCAGCCGCGGGTGCGAGATGACCATGGCCTCGCCGAGCAGCAGGCCGTTCTTGGTGCCGCCGATGTAGAAGGCCCCGCAGCGCTCCGCGACGTGCTCCAGCGTGAGGCCGCCCGCCGCCGGCGAGGTGAGCGCCGACCCCAGGCGCGCGCCGTCGAGAAAGACCGGCAGGTCGTGGGAGTCGGCCCAGTCGCAGATCGCGTCGAAGCGCGCGCGGTCCCACACGCCGCCGAGCTCGGTGGTATTGGAGATGTAGACGCAGCCGGGGCGCGTCATGTGGCGGCCCGTGGAGGTCTGGAAGCGCCAGACGCGCTCGGCCGCCTCGGGCGTGAGGAAGCCGTCGGCGTCGTCGGTGGGAAGCACGGTGCGGCCGCACGCGGCCACCGCGCCGGTCTCGTGGACGTTGATGTGGGCGTCCTTGGTGCAGACGGCACCCTCCCAGTCGCGCAGCAGCCCCGTCACGCCGATGACGTTGGCCGAGGTGCCGCCCACGCAGAACTCCACGTCAACGTCGTCACGGCCGCACGCGGCGCGGATGAGCTCGCGGGCGCGCTCGCTATGGGCGTCGCCCTCCTCGGTGTAGCCGGCCGACTGCTCGTCGTTGGTGGCGACGAGCGCGGACAGGACCTCGGGCGCGGCGCCCTCGGAGTAGTCGTTGCGGAACATGCGCATGGCGTGCCTCTCGTTCTTCTCGGCGGTTGTCGATGAGCGATTGTACGCCTCGGGCCCCGCGCGCCGCGACCCCGCGCCCTTCTCGCCGCCCGCATTGTTACAACCTCACGCCTGCGCGCGCCGCGCCTCGCGCAACGGGAGTATCGTGGACGCATCTGCCGTTTGACCCAAGGGGGAGACATGGAGAAGAAGGACATCGACTGGGGCAGCCTGGGCTTTGCCTACCAGCCCACCGACTACAGCTACGTCTGCAACTACAAGGACGGCGCCTGGGAGGAGGGCGGCCTCACCACCGACCACACCCTCACGCTCTCCGAGTGCGCGGGCATCTTCCACTACTGCCAGGAGGTCTTCGAGGGCCTCAAGGCCTACACCACCAAGTCGGGCGACATCGTGTGCTTCCGCCCGCAGCTCAACGCCTCGCGCATGGCCGACTCCGCGCGCCGCATCGTGATGCCGCCCTTCCCCGAGGACAAGTTCGTCGAGGCCGTCAAGATGGTCGTCAAGGCCAACGAGGCGTGGGTGCCGCCCTTCGGCTCCGGCGCCACGCTCTACGTGCGCCCGTTCATGGTGGCCACCGGCGAGGTCATCGGCGTGGCCCCGGCCACCGAGTACCAGTTCCGCATCCTCGTGACGCCCGTGGGCCCGTACTACTCGGGCGGCGTCAAGCCCGTGGCCGTCAAGGTCCCCGAGTACGACCGCGCCGCGCCCCACGGCACCGGCGCCATCAAGGCCGGCCTGAACTACGCCATGAGCCTCTACCCGAGCGTTCAGGCGCACGCCGAGGGCTTCGCCGACAACATGTTCCTCGACCCGCAGACCCACACCTACGTGGAGGAGTCCGGCGGCGCCAACTTCATGTTCGTGGCCAAGGACGGCACGATCGTGGTTCCGCAGAGCCACACCGACTCCATCCTGCCGTCGATCACGCGCCGCAGCCTCGTGCAGGTGGCGCGCGACATGCTCGGCATGACCGTGGTCGAGCGCCCGGTCAAGTTCGAGGAGGTCGCGAGCGGCGCCTTCGTCGAGTGCGGCATGTGCGGCACGGCGGCCGTCATCAGCCCGGTGGGCAAGGTCGTCAACGGCGACGAGGAGATCGTCTTCGGCGAGAGCGGCATGGAGCACGTGGGCCCCGTCATGGCCAAGCTCCGCGAGACGCTCACCGGCATCCAGGACGGCGAGATCGAGGGCCCGGAGGGCTGGGTTGTCAAGATCTGCTAGGCGAGAAGAACGCCTGACCCGGGAGAGCCGGCCCACCGCCTCCACGCGAGAGTGCGCTTC